>SYDZ01000060.1 GCA_005801025.1 Actinomycetota bacterium | reverse complement strand
TGACTGCAAGAGGATGGTTGATGTATCCCTCACCACTTTTACGGGTTTGGCTGGAATGCGCTTGTCGAGCGACTTCAAATGCTTTGGTGATCAAGGCCGTGGAAGCTTTTGGATGTTGACGGCGAAAAGACTGCAAAACGGGATTGACCTCGTCCACGGCAGAGTTCATCTGCCGACGCCAAGGAAGAAGTCTGGTGACTGTCGCCATTGTTTAAGTATCGCAGGCAAGAGTCAAATATTGCGACTACGAGTCAGTAGGAAAAAAGAGCCTCAATGGGAGTTACACCTAATTTGAGTCGCCCTGCGAGGAAAGGTAGTTCAATAAGAACCGCTAGAGCCACAATCTCGGCACCCAAAACTGATGCCAAACGACACGTGGCGGCAGCTGTTCCGCCTGTCGCTAAAACATCATCGACGATGAGAACTCTTTGTCCAGGTTGAATGGCATCACGGTGTATTTCTAACTTGTCAGAGCCGTACTCAAGGTCGTACTCCTCGCGCACGACCGCCCACGGTAGTTTCCCCGCTTTACGCACAGGGATGAATCCTGCACCAAGAGCGACTGCTATCGGTGCTCCGAGGATGAAGCCCCGAGCCTCAACGCCAATCACGAGATCAATTCTTTGGTCGATGAAACGCTTGGCAAGAAGGTCAATGCAAGATGTGAAAGCCTGGGGATGGCTCAGCAATGGTGTGATATCTCGAAAGGTCACTCCAACTGTTGGATAATCCGGAATCGCACGAATAAGATTTTTTAGGGCTTGCGTGTCCATCTCGTCAACTGTCTCTGTAGCGTCGTCGCTTTTTGCGAGGCCGGGGCGGATGTGACAGTAGCGCCGTTGAAGTAGGAGCGAGATTGCTGGTTTGTTTGCCGTCGGTCGCTGCAGCTTGGCGGCGTACCGATTTTGCCCCAGTTGCCGTTCCTGACAAGACCATATGGGCGAGTTCTGCGCCTACTGCGTGGGAGCCTCTGAAATTGCGGAAACTTACCTCTCGCTCTTTAATCAGCGAGAGTAAAGGAGACGCAATGTAGATTGACGAATACGAGCCGGTGAGCAATCCAACCAACAGGGCAATCGCAAACTCGCGTAAGGCAATCGCACCGAAGACCCCCGAACCTAGGATGAGAAGCGATAAGACCGGTAGCACAGCAGCCAAGGAGGTGTTAATCGAACGCATCAGTACCTGATTCATGGACACATTCGTAATGTTGGCCATTGAGGTTCGTGAACCCGCGAATTTGTCAAGATTGTCTCTCACTTTGTCAAAAACAACGATTGTGTCGTAGAGCGAGAAACCCAAGATGGTGAGAAAGGCCACCACCGTTCCGGGAGTTACCTCAAAGCCAATCATTGAGTAGACACCGACACTTATCAGCACATCGTGGAGCATCGCCAAAATCGCCGCTAGGGCCATGCGCCACTCAAAACGCCATGCGATGTACAGGGAAACCAAGACGATGAAGGCGATGAGTGCGCGGATGGCCTTTTCAGTAATTGAACGACCCCACGACGAACTCACAGAACTCACAGAAACCTCATTGGGATCGGTCTTTGAGACCGTGGCCAAACCATCTTTGACCTTGAGTTGCAACTCAGGAGAGAGATCGCCCACTTGAATTCGTAGTGATTTCGTGGATCCGTTCGTCAGGATTTGGATCTTTGCGTTATCGGTTTCAATTCCAATGTTGGAAAGAACCGCACGGGCCGCATCAGTGTCCATAGTTGCGGTGACTGGGACTTGCCATGCCACGCCGCCCTCAAAGTCAATGCCGAGATTTAAGCCGCGCGTGAATAATGAGCCAATTGTCATCAGGATAAGAATCAAAGAGATCGTAAAACCGACCTTTTTCTTGCCCATAAAATCAAACGATGTTTCGCCATGGTACAGGCGTCCCAAGGCGCTGCGTTGCTGAACCGCGTTCACTTCGTCCATCAAGCGCCCCCTACAGACTGTGCCAGATTATCAATACCGAAGAACCGTCCCCGTTGGAGCCTTTTGCTGCGCGACAGCAACAACATCGCTGGGCGGGTGAAGAACCAAGCAATCACGATATCGCACATGGTGGAAAGTCCTAAGAAGAACGCGAAACCGCGCACTGATCCCACAGTGAGGTACCACAAAGTAAAGGCACCAATCAGAGAAACAATGTCAGCAGCCAGAATTGTGCGCCACGCCGATTTAAAACCTCGTTCGGCAGAGTTTTTCAGAGTTCTACCGGTTTTCATTTCGTCTTTCAATTTTTCGAAAAATACAACGTATGAGTCCACGGTGACTCCAATGGAGACAATGATTCCTGCGACACCGGCCAGGCTCAGTGCTAGCCCATTTGTGCTTGAGAGTAGAGAAATGACATTCCATTGAGTCAGACCCGAAAGCATGATCCCTAGGACCACCACGAGTGCCAAGGAGCGGTAGTACAGCAACATGAAGAGCAGCACCAATCCCACACCAATGAGACCAGAAACAATCGCTGCGTGAAGAGAGTCTTCACCAAGAGTTGGTGAGACGAATTGAACCGCTTGAACGTCAAGGCGCACCGGCAATGAACCGCTCTTGAGAACTCGCGCCAAATCTTTGGCTTCGGATTCTTTGAAACTACCCGTGATATCTACACCACCAGAAAATGACGGCTGATTGACACTTGGGGCCGATTGAACAACACCGTCAAGAACGATCGCCATACGTCCTGTCGGACAGACCGTGGTTTTGGCATAGCACTGGGCGGCGCCGATATTCCATAAATCAGCACCAGTCGCACCATTTCGCAGAGACACACGTACTCCCCATCCGCTTTGGATGATGTCAGCCTTGGCATCGTTGTTAAAGACTTCACCAGTCCCGACAGCTGGTCCGAGTTGGTAGGTCTCCGAGCCATCGGTGTTATCAACGATGATGATGGCATTGGGGTCAGAGGGGTCACCAAGGAAGGTGGAGGGATCAATACTTGAAGTTGGGGCCTGCGCTGTTGGTGCTTCGGTCACTGCTGAACCGTCGTCATTCGTCACGACAGTGTCACTGGGTTCACTTGAGGTTGTCAGTGGTGCATCTGTCGAGCCGGCCGGATTGCTTGGGACCGTTGAGGCGACCATGGGTAATGAACGAGATGGTCCACTGGCGAGAGTTGTAGCGGGTGCTGCGGCGGTCGTGGTGACTTCACCGAGCGTGGTGGTCACGGCGATGGTGCTGTCAGTGCCCAGGGTCGTTGGTGACTCACTTCCACTGCTTGTTGTCGTACTTGCATTTGGATCTGTTGGAGTTTTCTGTAGCGCCCCAAGTACGGGACGAAGGAGAACAGCGCCGGTTACTTGAACGAGGCGCAGTGCCTCCTCTTGATTAGCGACACCTGGCAGGTTGACCACTATCGCATTTCCCTGACGAATGATTTCCGGCTCGGCTACTCCCAGGGAGTCGATTCGCTCGCGAATTCGTTCAACGGCAAGATCAAGGCTGACAGAGTCAAACTCGCCGACTGGCTCTTGGGTGACGGAGATTCCGCCCTGTAAATCAAGTCCCAAGGCGGGTTCATTACCGGCCACAACATTGCCGGAAAAGGACCCAAGAACCACTACTAATAAGCCCGTCAGGGAATAGACAAGACGACGTGTCATGACTGGTGATGTCACTGCGCTTCTGGATCTTGGGCGTCGTCAATGATTGCGCCACCGGCGGGCTCAATAGTCGGGTTGATCCGCCGCAGCAAAGAATTTCGAGAAACTCGGATCTCGGTTCCTTCTGCGATTTCAAGCCACACTGTGTCCCCATCAAGGGCATTGACGAAACCGTACATACCTGAGTTCGTG
>SYDZ01000059.1 GCA_005801025.1 Actinomycetota bacterium | reverse complement strand
GTGTTTTTATCGCTTCCAAAAAGTTGCCTTTGGGCTGCTTCAGCAACTGGGTACGGTGTCATACCTCGAGCCATTTGAGCCACGATCTGTTCACGAGTTAAGGGAGTCGTGAGGCGATGCAAGAGTGTGAAGAGATTGAGTACCCGTTCAAGAGGGTCAACACGTTTTAGTCTCTCGACTTGCCCAGATGCATCGGTCATTTTCTCTCGCTTTACCTCTATGTTGTTTGAACGAATGTGATCTGCACAAGTGTGCGTTTTTACTCAATCTCTCAAGAACTAATTGGAATCGTGTTTTCCTCGGAGGTGGCGACCCACATATGCCACGACTACTTGATGGTTTTTGTCATCAAAGAAAATATGCACGCGGTACAGATGAGAGCCCCGACCATTGCGAATGTGGGCAAAGGCATATTGCGTTTGACCCTGCCACGTGAAAGCGTAATCCGTACCGTATTTGTTTTCGGCATTGTCGCCAACTCCAGCGGCGTAGTTCAGCCCCACACCACGACAGGAAATGGTCAGAGATGCATTATTCACTCGACCAGACTGCCAGTCACCAGCGACCACATTCAGGCGAACTAGGTCCTGGAGTAAACGATTCGCATCGACCGAATCAAGTTCTTTGGCACTTTCAAAAGCCTCTGGTATAAACGTGAGATATTCACACATTACGTCGGCTTGCTTGACCGCATCATACGCGCTGGTGGCTTTGATCCCAGTTGGATTGCGCCCAAGACGAATTGCTAATTCAACATTTTGCAGAAGCAGTTGATCAACATCCGCACTTCCCTTATCAAGCAGTTCTTGTTTCTCAGCGATGATTCGATCTGCATCGGCAAGCGCTTGTTGAAGTTCATCAACTTTGTTTGCTTCTTCCTGCCATCCATCGCAAGCAGACTTCCATTCGCTATAGGGCACAGTCTCTGGCTCAATCGCAGGATCCACGAGATGAGTTTCCGCGGGGACTTCTGTTGTGGCGGGACTACTCTCCTCAGTAACTCGGGGTCGATACCGTGGAGCACGTAATGGTGCCAATGAGTTTGCAGCCGCATCCGTCACCATCGTTTTAGATTCTCCGCGTGCTTTGACCCCCTTGCCAGGAGCAAGACCATTTCCTGACCAAGATGTGACTGAATGATCAGGCCAAATAATGACAAGCCCCTGCGGTGTCAATGCTTCAATACCGGCGAAATCATTAAAGGTCCGAACGCATTGCTCACTCGTCATCTTGACAACATGCGCCAACCCAGCAACAAGCGTTGAGACCCTTTCGATCTCAAAAACTGACGATGTATTGGCTCGACATGTTTCAATAATGACTGGCATGGTGCGGCTCGGAGCGTTATAACAAAATGCGGCGATTGCTTGCGCCTGCATAACATCAGCTATACAAAGATTTTTCGTACTTACTGAATGATCTGCATCGCGGAACAAACCTTTATCAATCACTTTGGCCACAAGAGTCCGCATTGCCATATCCTTGATCTGAACGGATTGAGGCATGATCTGTTTTCCGCCAGCGACAACAGCAGTACGAACCTCAAAGGTTGTCTCCGAATCGCTCAGCAACAGGGTGACAGTTGTGTTTGATAAGGCTCCGCTACCCAAACTGACATCAATGGTGCATCGCCACCAGCGTTCGGGATCTTCGTTGTCGACGCGGACAGAAACTCCTGGACCGCGCTCATCAATTGGATATTCTTTCTCAACCCATTCGTCAACCACGGCACGTACATCCTGGCGTTGCGGAACGGACCACGATGGACCATTAAGACGAACGCAGTAGACCGGTTTCACAGTGTCTATTCTCGCCGATCTCAAGGGGTTTGGCGGACACTATTAGGCATTGTAAAAAGGAGGCCCGAACCTTCATATAGCCCTGTGTCAAGATCCGAGCCCCATGCACTCTGACGAAGACTTCTTAGACGCCATCATCGACTGGGACCTGGACTTCGAAACCATGCTCCGTTGGTGGTTCACGACCCATCAGGACCGCACGCCTGAGCATGCCGTGGCTTCGGCGCTGCGGGCGATTTCCCGTGTAGCCAGCATTTTGGAAGGGCAAGCGGTCCTTCAGGTCTTTCCCCGAGCGGACGGTCCCACGACAAATGAATGGCTACGTTTCACAGGTCATGGCGAGGACTGGCACATCGAGATCGGTGGCCAGCCGGATCGACATTTCGGGGAAATCCCTGATGAATTGCAAGATGCACTCATTTTCCAAGGTTGGTCGGCAATTGCCGAAGTGGATGAAAATTTTGCCATCTCTGTCTGTCCCGACTGCGACATCGTTCATCCGTTTGACTTCGCTTACGATTCGCCCCCTGACTCACCCCTCTATCAGTCGGCCATTCGCGGCGTCGCGGCATCAACGCTGATTCACGATGCACCGACTGGAGGCTGGTACTTGCAGGGCAGCGTGACAATGCCTTCTGAGGATTGTGAATGCGACGGTGTACCGCTCTGTTTCGTCGATTTGGGCATGATTTTCACCGATGATCTGTTCTCTCCAGTGGTTTGGCCCCTCGGCTCACCCTGGGCGAAATGGGCTTGCGAGTTGGAAATCCACGATTTGCACGATGGTCCGTGTCCCGAGGATTCGCCAGACTTTTGACGCTTTTAACCTCAAAAACCCTCTGAAAACCACAACTGGGAAAAAATAAAAGTGCACACACGCTGGGAATATGACACACATCCCCTGATTATCGTTGCGGCAGGACGAAGTCGTCTGCTACATTTAACAAAGAAAGTTTGTTAAATGTATATAATCGTTGTCAGTTAGTCAAAACCCACGACCCGAACGGAGGTAATCAGTGCCTGCATCAGATGCCAAGAAGACTCAAGATTTTTTCTTAATCGACCGCCTGGTTGCCCGCGCCAATGCGGTCCTCAACCCCGATCGGCAAATAACAGAGCGCAATGTTCGCTATTACATGACTCTCGGATTGATTGGTAAAGGACAGCGAGTGAGTGAATTGCCCGAGTCCTTCACGGCCACTTTGGGTCACAAGGGCAATCAGCGGTTTTTCACCGACGTCGACCGTGATTTGGTCGTCACGATCAAAAACGGACTCGCCAACGGTCAGAGTGTTGAGGCGCTTGGCGGCAAGCCCTTGACATCAAAATCCACGTTCTTGTCCGAAAGCCTCAGGCCGACGCCAACGAGCATGTATCTGAGATCTTTCGAAGTGAATTCAATCATTAGTCCAGACGTGACGCGTCTTCCTGGGATCCAGGACACTTGGTCACTGCAGTTACGCAATGATTTGACCTTGACAGGCAGCGGCAATCGCCCATCCATCGAAGCGATACGTGCTCTGAAGTCGTTCACCGAAGAGAATTTCCCACCAACTCGATCCCATGACTACTTATTGAGTGAAGAGTCCTACAACTTTGAAGACGACGAGTACCAAACAGGTTCTTTGAAAATTGAGATTGAATATGCCGATATCGCTTCTCCGTTTGAAGGTCTATTGATCAACGCCTCGAATGCCGAAGCCACTCCTGGTGGTGGGGCCTCGGGTCGCATTTGGGAAGTGTGCGGTGCCCACTTACTGATGCAGCAACGTCCGACAGACCTCCTGCCAATGAAACCGGGGCAAGCTGTTTTCACGGGTGCCGGCCGTGGAGAAGACCTCGGTTTTACTGGTATTATTCATGCTTTCGGACCACGCTGGACCAGTCCCGTCAACAAGGATGCCATGAATAGCGGTATCAGGCAACGGTCGTTACATGGCGAAGAAGACACGCTGATTCGAACCTGGCAAACGATTCTGGCAATGGCCGACGAGCGGAGTGAAAATCGTTTGGTCGCACCACTGATCTCGAGTGGATTATTCGGTTTCCCATTTCAAGATTGTGCAGAAATCACGTTTCAAACACTTTTGCAGACACCGACTCGGGTCCGCCATGTCCAGATTCGAACCGTGAGTAGACGATTATTTGAGCAACTTGTCGAAACGCGATATCGCGTCATGCGCAAGTTGAACATCATCTAAGTCGTGTTTTGGGGATCTATCTCACAGCCCCTTGACATGATTTACACCCCCAGCAAACCCACGAGGTTTGCCCAACCCACAGTGAAAGTAGAGCCACCACCCTGAAAGACCAACAGCGCCCCATGCGGAACAAATCAACACCCAACCAAAAGCACAAGGAGACACGAGACATGAGTAGATACAAGATGAACACGCCAATGGAAAATCCAGTGAACATGGAAGACTACTTCCGAGAGTTTCTTCTGGAGTTGGACCGAAAAATCACCCGCATGCCAGGTTTCCGCATTCAAGAAGCGGATGACTTCAAAAGCTACTGTTGCGTCTTTTTAATGGAGCGCACTCACTTGATGTCTCAATACGCCCCGCGTGCACTGGTATCCGCATGCGTGTCACAGCGAGCGGTGGACTTCTACCGGGCAATGCATCGCCAAATGCCACAACGCAAGTTTCGCAGCGGTGAGAAGGCGAGTGACCACGGGATCATCTTCATTGACCAGCCCATTGATTGCTCAGAAGATTCAGCCAGTCACGGTGACCGCATTGAATCAGTTGATCATGTTGAAGATCAAGTCATCAACAATGTCATGTTGGGTTCCATGTTGCAGAGTCTCAGCGAGCGTCAACGACAGATATTCCTCGTCGTGGATATTGAAGGAAACACTGTCGTCAAGGCAGCCAAAGACATGGGAATACGTCGCGATGTCGCTCAGCGCGAGTTAGGCAAGGCGCGCAAAATCGTTGCGGATCTTCGCAAGGGGTTTGCGGACTAACCGCTCAGTAGATACCAACGTGAAACTTCACGTCATACATCCAGTCCCTTGTTTATCCGAAACCCACTCATCACTCAGGAGTAATCTTTTTATGGACCGCAAAAACCCCATTAACTGGTACATCATTGAATTTGAAACAGCCGTTCAACGTAAGTTGATGCACCTGAACATCGTCGCCCTACAAGATCAGATGGATGCCGTCAGGTACTGCACGCAGTGGCTCCTCAATCGCCTCGACAAAATAGATGCTTACTCACCAGTGCAACTAGCAAGTGCCACGACGGGGCACAGAGTCATTGAGTTCATCCGCCAACAGAAACAACAAGCTGCCGAACGCGCCTGCGGCACCGATGGTGAATATGTCTCCAACGCCCGACTTGAGAACCTCTCACGAGCTGACCAAGAAGAAGTGGACGAGGCAACCGTTACGCCGAGCGCAGAGAATCAGTACTTCAGCAATCCCGACCCAGAGACCTTGGAAGCAATCGCCAATATCCTCACCCCAAAACAAAATGAGGTATTCCTGGGTCGTATTTTCTCAGGGAAAACCGCCACGGTATTAGCCCATGATCTCAAGGCAAAGCCCAACCAGATCACTAAATGCTATAAAAGTGCACAACAACGCCTGCAACTGGCCGTGATCAATAACCCTGAGGGCTTTGGCATCAAGGCTTGGCAAATTGACAAGCACATCAGGGCGATGTGACCAATAAAGCCCCAAAAATTGGTATTCAGCGCGGTTGGGGTATATCAGCCGTAGGCTAATCAACCTTACAGAGCAGGAGAAACGCTCATGGATATAACACCCAGCGTGGACACCGGCTTTGCCGATTTAGGACTACGACCAGAACTGCTCAAGGCCTTGGCGGGTCTTGGTTATGAGGAACCGACGCCTATTCAGCGCGAGGCCATTCCCCACATGATCAGCGGCAAAGACCTTTTAGGTCAAGCCGCAACGGGGACCGGCAAGACGGCAGCATTTGCTCTACCCATCTTGCAGTTACTTGATATGAGTAACGATCGACCATCGCCAGTGGCTTTAGTTCTCGTGCCAACCCGTGAACTTGCGATGCAGGTATCAGAAGCCATTTACAAATATGGTCATGACCTACGTGCCCGTTGCGTTCCGATCTACGGCGGTCAGCCGATCGGTCGTCAAATTGATGCCTTGAGTCGTGGCACACATGTCGTGGTGGCAACACCCGGACGCGCCCTTGACCATATTCGCAAGAAGACTCTCAAGCTTGACGACATCAAGATGGTTGTCCTTGACGAGGCCGATGAAATGCTTGACATGGGCTTTGCTGAAGACCTCGAAGCCATTCTCGAGTCCACGCCAAAAGAACGCCAAACGGTTTTGTTCTCGGCGACTATGCCGCCACGAATTGGCTCAATCGCCCGCCGTCACCAGCGCGAACCGATTCGTATCACGATTCAGCGTTCCTCAACTGAAGCCGGAACATTGCCTTTGGTGAAGCAGTCGGCGTACATGATTCCGCGTCACCATAAAGCAGCGGCTTTGGGCCGTATTTTGGATATTGAAGCACCGGAGGCGGCAATTGTTTTCTGTCGTACCCGCGGTGAAGTTGATCAACTCACAGAAACACTGAATGGGCGCGGTTATCGTGCCGAAGCGTTGCACGGAGGAATGGATCAAGAACAGCGTGACCGAGTGATGGGTCGAGTTCGTTCGGGTGTCGCCGAATTGCTGATCGCTACCGATGTGGCAGCGCGCGGATTAGATATTGAACATCTCACTCATGTTGTGAACTACGACGTTCCTTCTGCCCCAGAGTCATACGTACACCGCATCGGTCGCGTGGGACGCGCAGGACGCGAAGGTGTGGCCATTACTTTGGCTGAACCCCGCGAACAACGACAACTGCAAAACATTGAGCGCTTGACGAAGCAGAAGATTCCTTTTGAAAAAGTGCCTTCTGTAGAAGCGTTGCGCGCTCGCCAAATGGAACTCACCACTGAGACTTTGCGCGAAGCCTTAGCCACGGGTCCGCAAGAACGATTCGAATCAGTGCTTGCCGAACTATTGCAAGAGTTTGATATTGAACAGATCGCTCTTGCTGCGATCAAACTCACACACGACGCTGATCAGTCATCGCTTGACGAGGTTCATATTCCTGATTTGTCGCAGGGTGACACCCGCGATCGTCGTGATCGGGGCGATAGCCGCGAACGCGGAAGTCGCGGCGACAGCCGCGGTGATGGCCGCGAACGTGGAAATCGTGGTGGCAGTCGCAACGACAGTCGCGAGCGTTTTGACCGCAGTGGCAGCAACGATCGCAGCAGCCGATTCGGACGCGATGAGCGCCCCGATCACGGTGGTCGTTTTGATCGCGGATCTCATCGCGGCAGCTCTGGAAAGACAGCCAAGCTGTATGTCGGACTCGGCCGCAAGGCAGGTATCCGTCCGCAAGATCTCGTCGGTGCTATCGCCAATGAGAGCGGCATCTCTGGGCGCGACATCGGTGACATCAAAGTCTCCGATCAATTCTCCATCGTTGAAGTTCCCAGCAGCGAGATGGAGAACATTTTAAAGAGCATGAGCAATGTCAGTATTCGTGGCAAGAAGGCGAACATTCGTCTCTACCGTGACGAGCGCTGATCGGGTATTGTTCACGACCATGAGTGCTCACGCTGACGTCGCCAACAATCGCTACGCTTTATTTACCTCATTTCGCAAAGACGGTCGGGGGGTCGGCACTGCCGTATGGATTGCCCCTTTCGGTGACGGCGAAGCCTGTTTCACGACTGGTGGCGTTTCTGGCAAGGTCAAACGCCTGGCTCATACCTCGCGGGTCACTCTGCAGGCCTGTGATGTCCGCGGTCGACTGACCCCTGGCTCACAAGTTGTCGAAGCGACCGCACGGGTCGTCACTGGGGCGGATTGTGAACTGGTCAATGTGGCCATGAGCAAGAAATACAAAATTCAATTTCGAATGCTGTCGGCATCAAACAAAATCACATCAATCTTTCGCAAGTCCACCGTGGCTGATACGGGAATTATCATCTCGTTCCACTAATTGGCGCAGCACCCTTTGTTTTCGGGCACTTACTCTGACCCCCAATCGCTGATGCGACTAGGATTGCATTGTGAAAGATCAGCCAGTTCATTTGGTAGTGATTGGGCTCGGCTATGTCGGCCTTCCCGTCATCGCACATGCAGTTCGATCGGGCATTCACTGCACTGGTCTTGACACAAGCCACTCAATCGTTCATGGACTGAACTCGGGTCGCTCCCATGTTGATGACATTTCTGATAGCGACGTCGCTGAACTTCTCAGTCGTGGATTTAGCGCTACCTCAGAAACGCGTGTTCTGCAAAATGCTGATGTTGCGTTGATCTGCGTGCCAACACCTTTGCGCAAAGATCGCGAACCAGACTTGACTGCGGTCACAGCAGCATCGAAAACAGTCCGAGATTTTCTTCATCCAGGAATGCTCGTGGTGCTCGAATCCACTACCTACCCGGGCACCACCGATGGTCTCGTGCGCGGAATTCTTGAGGAGTCTGGTCTGATTGCAGGTGTTGATTTCAACCTTGCTTTCTCACCAGAACGGATTGACCCTGGCAATCCTGCGTATGGTCTCAAGAACACACCCAAGGTTGTCGGTGGCTACACCGCGCAATGCACCGATCGGGCTGCCCACTTCTACGAACTGTTTGTTGACACCGTCGTGCGCACCCGCGGAACACGCGAGGCTGAACTTGCCAAACTTCTTGAGAATACCTATCGCCATGTGAACATCGCTTTAGTGAAT
>SYDZ01000058.1 GCA_005801025.1 Actinomycetota bacterium | reverse complement strand
TTCTCCGTTGGCTTCTGGTGAATGGAGTCGGGTCATCAACGCAGCATCCGGAACGCTGGCGATGTACACCTGGGGCGATTACAACGATCCCGAGTTAGTTGGCAAGCAGGCCGAGGGCGCTCTGGGAGTGACCATGAAGGTTGACTACTTCAACAGTAACGAAGACTTAATCACCAAGTTGGCGACGTCGGGTGGGAGCAGTGGATTTGACATCGTTGTGCCCACTGGCCCGTACATCCCACAGATGATTGAAAAGGGACTCATTCAAAAATTTGATAAGACCCTCATTCCGAACATGGTCAATGTTGATCAGGCGTATCTTGCTCAAGAGTGGGACCCCACCAACGATTATTCGGTATGTAAGAACTGGGGAACGACTGGCTATATGTGGGACAGTTCAGTGATCACCCGCGACTTGGTGACATGGGCTGACTTCTTTGATGCCTGCATGAATGAAGCCAGTGGTATGTGCTCGGTTTTGGATACTGGGCCGAACCTATGGGGTGCTTGGTGCTGGGCGAACGGTAAAGACTGGAATGGCACCGACCCCGCTGACCTTGATGCGTGCGAAGCATTCTTGGTTGACGAACTTGCTCAGCACATCAAGAAGTTTGATAGTTATCCAAGTACCGCCATAGCAGAAGGGGCTTACAGTTTGTCCATGGCCTGGAATGGTGATGCCCGTCAGGCGTTTTACAGGATCATTGAAGCGGGCGGCGATCCATCCGTTTGGAAGTGGGCTTTAGGAACACCCACCACCGAACTCTGGATGGACAACTACTGCATCGCTGCGGGTGCGCCCAACGCTGAGGCTGCTCATGCTTGGATTAACTGGGAATGCATTCCGGAGATCTCTATTCAAGATCTGGAGTATCACGGTTATCACACGGGAATGAGAGATATGGCGGAATTGATTTCCGAACTTGCCCCCGATCTTGATCGCGGCGAGATTATTTTTTATGACGACTCACAAGTCGCAATGATGACCACTCAAGAAATCACTTCGGCGATTGATCGACAGGTAGAAGTGTTGAACAAGATGAAAGCCAAAGCTGGAGCCTGATATCGAGTGACATCGGCAGTCTACGCGGATGTTCGTCGAAGAAGGCAAGGACCTAAATTTGTCCTCGCCATTCCAGCGATCATCTGGTATCTGCTGTTTTTCATTGTCCCGATCGCTTTCGTCGTCATTTATTCCTTTGGAACCAAAGACACCTCGCGTTTGCTGCCAGTTGATTTAGGAAAACTGACGACGGCCAATTACTCTCAGGTTTTTGACGATACATTCTTCAAGACTTTTAAAGCGACTCTGCGAATTGCAATTGTGGCGACATTGCTCTGCTTGGGCATAGGGCTTCCTGTCGCCTATTTCACGGCTTTTAAAGTGAGCGAAAAATGGCGAGTCGTAATTCTGACTCTCGTAGTCGTGCCGAGCTTCACGTCATGTCTCATCCGCACCGTGGCCTGGCGAATTCCGTTTGCGCCCAAAGGGGAGTTCTCGCGCTGGCTTGTTGACTTAGGTGTTATCGGAGATCGTGGTATCCAACTTTTGGAGACACCGACAGCAGTACAAATAGCAATTGTTTATAACTATTTAGGATTTATGATCCTGCCCTTATTCGTCGCTCTTGACCGTATCGATGTGCGGATGCGCGAGGCCAGTAAGGACCTCGGAGCTGGGCGCATTGCGACATTCATTGGCGTCACGCTTCCGTTAGCTGGCCCTGGAATTGCGGCAGGAGTGTTGCTGACATTCATCCCGATGTGTGGCGACTATGTCACCGCCACGGTGCTTGGTGGAGCCAAAGGCAACATGATCGGTTCGATGATCGCCTCGCAGTTTTCGCAGGCGCAGAACTGGCCTCTTGGTTCGGCAATGGCGGTGTTGATGATCGGTGCTGTTCTACTGGTCTTGGCAGCGGGGGCGTTGCTCGTTTGGCTTGTCCCATTTATTCTCAAAGCCTTGCAACCAGTCACTCAGAGTATTCGTCGTTCAATCGCCGCGCGTTCCCTGGCTTCGGCACCAGGTGCTCCACCCTCACCGGCACGGAGCACAGCTGTGACGCGCATTGTTTTCGCAATCTGGACGGTCTTAGTTTTGCTGTTCATGTTCATTCCGATTCTGTTAGTGCTGCGTCATTCGTTTAATAGTGGCTCATCTTTTTCTATTTGGGCCGGGCACACAAGCACCAAATGGTGGGGGGAGTTGTTTGCTAGTAGTGCCACTTGGGCAATGATCATTCGCTTTTTAGTGATCATCGGCGTTGCCTTACTCGCACGGCGAGTTTTACTAGCAAGGGAAAATGTCTCCAAGCGAGTAACCAGTTGGATGGGACCGTTGGCATTTCTTTTGGCCTTTGTCGTTAATGGGATAGCGAGTGATTGGTTCAGGGATATTTTTGACTTCGCCGGTATTGGTGACTCAATTCGAAACTCATTTACTGCCGCTCTCGGTGCAACTTTGGTTGCTGTGATTCTCGGCGGGCTGTCTGGAGTGGCGCTAGCGCGTCGACCCGGGGCATGGACGAAAATTTTTATGGCTACTGTGTTTCTGATTTTGGTGACACCAGAGATCATGGACGCCATCGCCTTAGTGACATGGTTCCAGCGCATTGGTGATGTTCCAGTATTGGGCTATCTGTTCAAGAATGGCCTCGGCCCATTTAACGGTGGAATGCACAAGTTGTGGGTCGGTCAATCCTTGTACGCCAGCGCCGTCGTGACCCTGATTGTCCGCGCGCGATTAGCAGGTCTTGATGAGGCCCTTGAAGAGGCGGCGGGCGATCTTGGTGCAACTCCAGCGCGGGCTTTTCGTCAGATCACATTGCCGTTGATTTCGTCGGCTCTGACTGCTGGGGCCTTATTGTCCTTCACCTTGTGTTTGGATAATGCAGTGATCTCCACGCTGGTCAGTGAGGCTGGCAGTACAACTTTCCCCGTGGCCCTGCTCGGAGCAACAAAGAGCACCATCAAACCCTTCTGGGGGGTGGGTGCGGTGATGCTCTTTATGATCACCATGGGAGCATTGGCTTTCGTGGCGGTGGTGTTAAGGCGCTCAGGCGAGTCATCAAGCGATATCGCTGCCACTCTCGCTGGCGGGTGAGCCAGTCATGCGAGTGATCGTCGTTGGCGCAGGATTAGCCGGTCTCAGCGCAACCGAATCATTGGCTGCGGCGGGAGTTGACGTGATCTTGCTGGAGGCTGGTCACAGGTTCGGTGGCCGTACGCGCACCGTGAGCGACGGATACATCAACGGGCAGTACGCCGAGAGTGGTGCCGAGTGGGTGGATTCAATTCATTGGAGAATGCGTGATCTGATGCAGCGGTTCGGCATCAAGCCGCTGGGTCAAGCCATGCCGTGGACGACGATCAGGCACTGGCTGTATTGGGATGACAAATTTTATACAACGGAGAACATCTCCGCCCTGTCACCTGGAGTATTGAGGGCTATCGAACAGTACGAAGCGTTAGCTGACTCGCCAGCTTCCGGCGTGAAAGATCCAAGTCG
>SYDZ01000057.1 GCA_005801025.1 Actinomycetota bacterium | reverse complement strand
GCCGAAGTGCGACGTACAACCCCTCAGACCAATGGCTCAATGAGGCTTTGAGAAGCCGGATCGCTTCCTGAACTCTTCTCCCACACACTGCCCGCTAACCCTGCGAGAACGAGCACGGCTCCAAGAAACTGGATCAAGCCGAGATTCTGATCGTAAATCAACCATGCCCCAAACACGGAGATGACAGGACTGCCTAATGTCAGCAACGAGGTCGTCGTCACGGGCAGATGCCGACTGGCCCATGAAATCAATCCGTGCCCCACAAAACCTGGCCCAAGAACCATCCCTAGCAGCAACAGCCAATCCCAACCACCGACCGCACGCGTGTCATCGGCCATCAGCACACACACAGGCGTGATGACGATGCATCCGACGATAAAAACTCCCGCGAGAAAAGTCCAACCATCAAATCCGGCATCGCGCCGTTTTTTGAGGATCACGAAATATACGGAAAAGCACAACACGTTCACCGCTGCCCACAGATCACCATTCAACGAAGCACCTTCATTATCCACACCACCTAAAATCACCAGCGCCAAACCTGCAAAGGCAAGAAGGGCGAAGGGAATACGCCTCAGATCGCTCCTCTCACCGACAAAACGATTAGCTCCCAGCAAAATAATTGCCGGCGTAAGTGCTCCGATCAACGTGGCATTAGCAATCGAGGTTGTGCGAACCGCAACAAAACCCATCATCATTGATGAACCGAAGAACAAACCGGGCACCACACATGCTTTGAGGGCTACCCATGTCAGCGGCTTTCCCCACAGTCGGTTGGCAATGAGCATTGCTGGCGCACCGAACCACATCCGATACAGAGCCACTGTGTAACCCGAAACTCCCATACCCCGAACCATCAACGGGCCCATCCCCCACGCGAACACCGCAAGAATGACCGCTGGGATTGCTAAATCGACCCTCTGAGCCTCGCCAGAATCAGAACTCATGATGTCGGTGGTGGAGGACGCAGATCAACCGTAAAAGTCAGTATTCCATCAACAAGTGTGGCCGTCGATCCAGCCAACAATGCGTAGTCCTGGAAATCAACATTGGCTTGCTCGATAAAGCGTTGGCGTTCCTCACCCGCTACCGGGGGCAAGGGTCGTTGCTTCACTGCTGCCGCCCGTTGTTTAAAACGTTCAACCATCGCGTTCACATCAAGTTCGCCCATAATCCAAAGTTAGTCGGGTCACTACACCCGAGTGCGACTTCTCAGTGGCGAATGACTTTTTTGCTAAAAATCCAGCAGAGGGTTCATTGGTCGAACATCTGAGGGAGCCTCCTGCGAGACAGACTGCTCAATGAGATCTCCTGGCGAATCCCCATCCACCCTGCGAGTCGCCGACCCACCATGACTTTGATGAGAGATTGACCAATCGTCCAAGTCGGGCCAGTCTTCATCATCCAATGTAAGAACTGTGTGGCTCTCGATCTCCACGACTTGCACCGCAGTTTCTTCAAGCACTTCTGTCGACTCGACCTCTGCTAACAAAACTTCAGTCACGATTTCTGCTGGCTGATCCACGACGGGTTCTCCACTTTGCAGTCCGGGGCGACCTTGATCCAGAAGGTAACGCTGCTGAACAGCATCTGCTTTTGCGTACTTTCGCAAACTCATCTGCGCCAGCGGACCAAGAGCATCGGGGTCGGGGTGCGAATTCTTCCAAAACCGCACGGTGAGAGCGATCATCAGGCAACCCAAGACAAGCAAACCGAGGGAGGTCAATAAAATCAGCCGCTCGGTTGAAGAGTCCGAAAGCCGAGTCGTGTCAATCCCCGAGACTAACGAGACCTGCGCTACTACATCCACATGCCCAGTCTGTCTGCTCCTCAGCCTGATGCAACATCGGCAAGCAAGAACTTCGGGCAAAATGACCCACAGCAAATGAGTTGTCTGTCGTCGAGCGTGGAACAATGGGAAGATGTCTGCGCTTGTGCTCGTTCTTGTGATTGTGGGGGGTGCGGGGCTTGCCTGGGCTGCTTTCATGCTGGAACCCCATTGGTCAAGCAAAGATGGCCATCGAATGATGACCCAAGCCCAAGGAATGGAGTCCCCACGAGCACTCCCGACGCGCTGGCTAGAGGTTCGGGTCACGGTCATTGACGGCAATCTGATTGTCACTTCACGCGGGCTACAGGCCATCAAACTACGCGGCACTTATGTCGTGACTGGCAAGAGCTCAACGCCACCAAAGAATCGGCAAATCTATGTTCTGCAGGGTGAGAAACAAATCCTCTTGCGGATACCGAATAGCAGTCGTTCAATCCCCGTCTTGGATGCTTTACTTCCCATCTGACCTTAGAGAATTGATTGCAAAAAGCGAGTAATCGGCGGACCTACTTGATCAAGGTCAATCAAAAACGCGTCATGTCCGTGTGGAGAGTCCACAGTGATGTGCTCGCAACGTACCCCGTTAGCCGAAATCATCTCGCGAATCTGTAGTTGCTGATATTCGGGGTAGAGAAAATCACTCCAGATACCCATCGTTAAAATTGGAGAAGCAATTCTTTTAACTGCATCCTCCAAACTATTTCTACCGCGCGCCACATCGTGAAGGTCCATGGCTTTGCCAATAGCCATATAACTATTGGCATCAAAACGAGTCACCAACTTTTCACCGTGGTATTCCAGATAACGTTCAACTTCAAATTTCCCATTGAGAGATTTAACTGAACTGCTTTCTACTCCAACCATTGCGCGTCCAAAACGATCCGTAAAAACGTTGTCGCTACGAAAAGTCACTTGCGCCACCATGCGCGCCGTTGCCAGTCCCTCATGCGGTCCGTCACCAG
>SYDZ01000056.1 GCA_005801025.1 Actinomycetota bacterium | reverse complement strand
TCAACGGTCATTTTGGAAACTAGGAAGGCGGAGATTCCGGCGAATGACATCTGTGCCAGAGAAATCTGACCGACATAACCCGTCACAACGACAATCGACAGACAGAGAATGATTCCCACGAGTGAATTTGAGAGCGCTAGACGAAATGACGGGGTCAAAACAAAAAGAGCCAAGATGGCGACTGCTAAAATCGAAATTGGAGCGAAATAGCGCCTTGACGACCGAGAGGGCGTTGGGGAAAAGGGCAAGCGTCCAGCGCTGAGCGAGCCGCGAACAGGCAAACTTTTTCCCCGCAAATAGAGGACAACCACAATCACTAGGAGAGGGATCAGTCGTTCTCCCCCAGGCAAGGGTGTTCCGCCAGATTTAAAGAACCAATCATGGTTGATCTCCAAATACTTGATGAGACCAAACTGCATACCCAAGAGCAGTGACGCAAAAGTAGTCCACCCGAATGACGTAAAACCACCGACTAAGGCGGCAGTTAATGCGGGAATAATCAATGCTGGAAGAACGCCTGGGTCAACGGACCTTTGAATCGTCGCTGCGAAAATACCGAGCAGTCCAGTGATCAGAGTCGACAAAACCCAATTCGCTGCGCCTAAGAACTCCGGTGAGAACCCTAAAAGAATCGCACCTTTTTCATTCTCACTGGCGGCCCTCGTGGAAAGTCCAAACCGCGACTTTTGGAAGAAAAACCAGAGTGCAAAGGTAAAAATAAGGACCAAAATCGCGATTGTCAGAGCATCCGCACCGATTGAAATTCCAAATGGAAGTTTCAAGGGAGCAGCTTCTTGTTTATAGAAAGGCATGGACCGGACGGTAAAGGGTTGAATAGTGAACCTTCGAATAATGACCGCAGGAAGGAGAATAAACAGGCCGATAGAGGCCACAACTTTTGCTAACGGAGGGCTATGTCGCAATGGCTGAAAAATCAAGAGATGCAATACCAGTCCAAATAACATTGCGAAGACAAGAGATATCAACAACGCTGGCCAAAAGCTGACCTCATTGCCGAGGCTGATTCGCGTTGGCCAATCCGGCAGATCGGTCCATCTCTCCTTATCTTGAAAAATGTGGAGGACGCCTTCAATCGGGGCCAGCGGATTGGGCAACGGCGGAAGGAATAAGTCTCCGTCCCTCCGAAGTACCGCATAGAAATACGCGACGTACATGGCAACAGCACTATTTGCGAAATTGACGATCCCTGAACCACGATAAGTGAGAACTACTCCAAGGGCGATCGCTGCTATCAAAGCTCCCTGAGCGATACCTGACCCAGATACAAAGTTTGTTCGAGTCTCAGGATCAAAGATCGCCCAAAGAACTACTCCTGCCGAAACGATCAAGAACGCTGCGCGAAGGTTTCGCGTCAGTTGCGGAACAGGATTAACAGTATCTACGGACGGTTTGTCGGAGCGTCTCAATGTGAGACGCTCCGACAACCATTTTTTAATATTCACAAAGTTTTGACTCGCCTAGAAATCAGACTTTGGTGGCGTCGATGGGCTTGCCGTTGAGGGCGTCGGCAATGCTCAGCCACTCACCATCTTTGTACTGCTGGATTCCCATTTGCGAACCGCAGACCGAGATGAATATCGGTAAGCCAAGAATGACTTGCTTGCCACAATCCAAAGGACCGGCCTGAATCATCATTGGCCCCTTGAAGCCGCGAATTTTGCCATCAATGCTGGCGTAATCCAAAGCATCAGGCCCGAGTTGATTGAGGAACTTCGCGAGAGTCATGACGTTCGCAAATGAAGGTCCAGCAAAACCGGTGTATTCGAGATTCGCTGCTCCGGGAGCTGGCACACCATACTCCTGCACTTTGTCAAGGTAGGTTTGCATACCGCTTTCGTAGTCTGGGTTGAAATAGCTGTATCCGTATCCACCGAAATACCAGTTATTCGGGACGGTACCACCATCACCAGCTTCTGCTAGGTGGTCTGTCATCGGTGTGCCGAAGCACAGTCCAGTGGCGACAATCAGGGGATCAATGCCGAGTGCCTTACTGGCATCATAGACATTAATACATTGCTGAATCGTCACGAGGAGCACAACTACATCAGCAGACTCAGCGCCTACGGCAGTCATTGCGGATGCGACGTCAGCAGCGGTGGCTGTGTCATCAACACCAACGAAGGTGTAAGCGATTCCTGCTTTTTCAATCACAGGCTTGAACAAAAGGTCGGCACCAGCCTGTCCTGCAGCGTTATTGGCAGCGATGATGGCGACGTTCTTGACCTCGCCGAGTTGGCTCACAACAAACCCTGCCATTCCCGCAACTACTCCCGGTGAACCAGCAGTGAAGGCTTGACCCGCAGAGGTTGTGAAGTCATCAGCCGTGACACCGTTGCCGACGATCACTGGCTTCTTGGTATTCAACGCATCGTACAGTTCCTTATTGCCGACCAAAATTGTTCCAGTCACGACCACAGCGATATCGGGATTGTTGGCGAACTCGGTGCCACATTTAGCACCATCTTCTGCGACGGCTATCGCACATGCCACGATTTCAAGTGGTCGGCCAGCGACGCCTCCGAGTTCATTATTAACGAACTCGACTGCGGCATTGATGCCGATTGTGTTTTCTGGGAAGTAATCCTCTTGGTTGACGTAACCGACTTTGATTGAGTCTCCACTGGCCATGCCAGCAGTGCCCTCTGTGTAATCAAGCGCCCACTGAACCAAATCGCCATCGGCATTTGGTTCAGTCACCACTGGCGCGTCAGTGACGACTGGTGCATCAGTGACGACTGGTGCTTCAGTGACTGAACTCTCGCTGTCGCTACTGCATGCGCCGGCCACAAGACCTAGCACCGCGAGTCCCGCAATAAGACCTTGTTGCTTCCTTTTCATTAAATTCTCCTTGTTAAGTTGAAGTGGATTCTTCACCAACAGCCTCCAATATTGCCACAAAGCAGCCAGAACTACCATTCTTTGAGCGAATATCTCAGGATTCCTTGTTTTCCTCGCGATAATCGCCAAAGGCAGCGTCACGCTCACTCAATGCGGCAGTGACACCCTTAGTGACAAAAGATTGCATGTACTCCATGGAAGATTTCTGATGGAATCCCAACGCTTGGATCTCGGCGGTGGCTCGAATACCTGCCCGTATTCCCATCACATCCATCGCTCGGTGCGCAGCCCGCTTATTCAACGCCAACAAATCGGCAGGAATCTTGGCAATACGTTCGGCCATCGCGATTACTGCCCCATCGAGTTCGTCCAGTGGATGAGCCCGATTCGCAAAACCGTTGGTCACCGCCTCTACGCCGCTCATGGAGTCGCCAGTGAGCAGTGCTTCCATACCGCGACGCAGACCCATCATCCAAGTTTGCCATTGCATATCAGGGGGCGACATCAAGCGAACTGGCGGATATCCAATTTTTGCGTCCTGCGCGACATAGACCAAATCACAGGCAGTCGCCAGTTCCGTCCCTCCCGCCAAGCAGTAGCCATGCACCTGAGCGATGATCGGAGTACTCATGTCCCACATTTCGAACCAATTATTAACAACATGCCGCGACCACCAACCGTCAGCCCGTGAAATCGCCCGTTCAACATCACTGTTTGGCGATCCCAAATCGTATCCAGCACAAAATGCCGACCCTGCACCGCGAATAATTATCACCGATACATCACGAGCCTTGTCACCATCGCGTAGCGCATCAAACACAGCCCTGCG
>SYDZ01000055.1 GCA_005801025.1 Actinomycetota bacterium | reverse complement strand
GTGAACCCGTCAGACTCCATGCTGACGAAACAAAACCGTCACCTCCATCAGACCCAGTGACCAAGCGCTCACTGAAGATCATGTAAGCGGCGTACATCACGGCGTTACCCAGAGTAAAAATCAGACCTGTCACGGTGGCACCATCAGTACCCTGAAAAACATCGGGCACGGTGCACGCGATTCCCACCAAAGTGATTCCCACTGCCATCCAAATATGGCGAGAGGTGCTACGACCCAAGAATGTTGAACCAACAGCAACCATTGCGGGATATGTATAAATGATGACGATATACAGTGCGCCTGGCATGCGGTCTAAGGCAGCAAAACCCAACCAAGAGACAAGTCCGAATACTAAGCCGGCAAGCAGACGGGGCTGAAAAGCCACACTCAAGGGACTTGGACCTCCTCGGCGAAAACGGATATAGACAAATATCCACGCTGCGGGAACCGCAATCAGAAATCTCCAGAGAAGAACATCCACGGCACCCAGTTCTTCAAGAACTGTCTTGCCAAAAATAGTGAACATGGAATAAGCGCTAGCGCTCAGCAACATCCAGATAACACCAAGTTTTTTGGATGACATGACTTTCAACGCTAGGCCATCAGCCCTTCAATTGCGCGCTCTGCTGACATCTTGAGGATTAAGTCTTCAAGGGCGGCGGCTGTGATGGCTCGTGAATATAAGTGACCTTGGTGAGTTGTGCAACCAATTCCCAATAAGGCCTCCGCTTGAGCGCTCGTTTCGACGCCGTCTGCTGAAACACTCAGACCTAAGTCGCGCGCTAGACCGACCATCGCCCGAATCACTGCACGATCGTTGGCTTGTGAAGTCAAAGAGTCAACATGAACACGATCAACTCGGATTTCATCTAACGGTAGAGAGCGCAACATTGACATTGAGCCACCACCGCGCCCTGCATCTTCCAGACATACTCGGGCCCCGAGTTGCCGCATTTCTGTGAGCACTCCTGCAGCGCCCACCAAGTCGCCGAAAACGGCAGTTTCGTATACATCAAGCATCAACATTGTTGGATCAATCCCAGTGAAATATCCTGCGACTTGGCCATCGCGCCAAGCACGTGGGGTACAACGATGAGGCAAATTGACGCGAAAGCGAAAACCACTTGGGAGACCGAGAGTGGCTAAACGACGAATCACTGGTCGAGCTTGTTGCATGATCACGCTTGTCATTCGTTCGAGGGTGCTGGCATCTTGTGCCATTGTCAGCATCGCTCCAGCGCTGGCAATTGTTCCATCACGTTTCAGCCAGCGTGCCAAAATTTCAGCACCGATGATGTGACCTGTCGTGGCATCAAACTCAGGTTGAAAAAATGGTACGACATCTCCGGCATCAATGGCGCGACGCAATGCATGTTCTTCCACTGAACGTTGTTGCATTTCGTTACGAATCTGTGGTGTAAAGATTTCAACGCGGTCGCGGCCCGCATCTTTCGCACGATGCAAAGCGATATTGGCGAAGCCCAAAAGTTCACTTGCAGTATCTTGCGCGTCAGGCCCGATCGCAACGCCGATGCTCGTTGAAATACGGACCATGCGACCCATCACTTCTAAGGGTTCACTGAGGTCCCGAGTGAGGCGATGAGCAATCTCGGAAATTCGCTCAACACTCGGAACATTTTCAATGATAATGACAAATTCATCTCCACCGAGGCGACCGGCGGTACATCCACTCGGAAGCACTGAACGAATGCGTCGACCCATGACTTGTAACAACTTGTCGCCGGCAGAGTGTCCGAGTGAGTCATTGATACTTTTAAATCGATCAATGTCGACGAAGAGAACGGCTATCTGATGTGAGTCGTGACTTTGCGCGATCGCCGTATCAAGGTGTGCCACGATGCCTGCACGATTGAGTAACTCAGTAAGTGAATCGTGAATGGCTAGATCAGCGAGTCGAGCATTGGCGTCAGTGAGTTGTGTTTGCTCATCTTGCAGATTCAGGACAAGTTGCTTTGTTCGGGCGTGCTGTTGTCGTTGACCGACGATGGTGATGGCCAGACATGTTGCCACAATGACCAAAAAAGTCGAGAGGAGTGTGACCGAACCAAGCACACAGATATATCGGCCAATGGAGACCGAACCTTGACCTTTATTCAGGGGTTTTTACGTAAACGCGGCAAGACCATGGGTGTCACGGCCCGATAGGCCTCCCAGCCTGGGCGACGCTCAGCACTGCGCTTTTCCGCCATTGGGATGCTGGCGGCAAAGAACATCACGGTCATTGCAAGCGCTCCGACTCCAGCCCACCAGGAGGCGGGGTGGGCGGCCAAAGTGAAGAGCCATAATGACCACCACCACATCATTTCGCCTAAATAATTGGGGTGCCGTGAACGGGACCAAAGTCCAGTATTGAGGACATCACCGGACTTTTTTGTGCGATTGAAGCGCCGCAGATCAAGGTCAGCGAATTGTTGGATGGTGACGCCAGTGAGGGCCACAACCACCGCAAGAATATCCAAAATGCCGAAACTTCGACCCGAATGCGAAGCCACGATGGCCATCGGGATCGACCCTAAAGTGACCACTAGCAGGGGAAATAGGTGAACTGAGGTCAGACTGACAGCCCATCGTGGCATCGGAACGGTTTCGTACAACATCTGGTAACGCCAGTCTTCGTGCCCCATTCCAGTCCACCCAATGGCCCAGTTGGCAGTGAGACGCAGGCCCCACAAGGTGGCGCACACGGCGACGGCCAAGCGCCGCAGGTCACCATCCGTGAAACCGCCCGCATCATCGAGCACAAAAAACAACCAAATCGCACATACCGGCGGAATGACGCTCCACCAAGCGTCAAAGGTTGAACCATTTTGCACTATTTGGCTGGCGAGATAGAGAAATGCCACCGAAGCGGCGAATCCACTGATCAAACCCTTGACTGGATGTTCTGTCCCGATCGCTGAGGCGATCAGCAGCATTCCCGTTGAGGCCACGGCATATAGGGCAATGATCAACAGGAATGATCGTTGCCGTGTCCAGGAATTTTGAGTGGAAGTCATGACCCTATGTTGGCGCACAATCGCGTCCCAGAACGAGTTCTTCGTCCCACCTCACTGTCACTCGGGACCTACCATTGCGGTATGAAAAGGCGTTTGGTGAGTATCCCCGCATTGATTCTGGGAGCCATTGTTTTGACGGCCCTCATTCCCGTATGGCT
>SYDZ01000054.1 GCA_005801025.1 Actinomycetota bacterium | reverse complement strand
GCACCTTACTCACAAAATATAGGACGCTGTTCGTT
Source organism: Actinomycetota bacterium (assembly GCA_005801025.1). Lineage (GTDB taxonomy): Bacteria > Actinomycetota > Acidimicrobiia > Acidimicrobiales > Ilumatobacteraceae > Casp-actino8. Next base: position 6,176 of record SYDZ01000054.1, on the reverse strand, counting down.
CTCGGTTCCAGTTCGTCAAGTATTCGTCAAGATATCCAGAAAAGTGCGATGGCCGTGCCAGTGTCGCCCTCGATACCGAATCAGTCCGGTTTCGAGACACCGATGGCGGGACGTTGCCGCCCCTGTGTTACCGGTGTCGTGGTGTCAATGACCCTTGGACCGCCGCACGTTGGGCACTTTGTGACGCCATGCCCGTCGGCGGCCAATGCTTTACGCAGATTTCCTAGACGTCCACCGAGCCGACTGTTACACGGCCCACATGCGGCACGCAGATTCGTGACGTCAAACGGTTGGCCGCCTTCGGCGATGGGAACAATATGGTCCACGACAGACGCACGCAATGAACACACGCCCGGTAGATGAATCTGACATGTGTATGAATCACGTGTCAGTATTTCGACACGTATTCGACGCCATTTCGCAGTGTTGTAAATGTTCGTCGTCACTACTTGTGTCCAGCTGGTGTCCATAACGCCGTAAAAGGTTTACTACGCAGGGCGTTAGTTCGTACCTTCGTACGTTCGATTCCCAGCGTCGCCTCTAGTGGCGTGTGTCAGTCTTCGTCAAGGAACAGCTGTTTGGTGACTTTTCTGACGCTGCCGTCGCTCATCATCGTCCCTGACCATTTAGCCCGCGAAAAATCAGCACCAGTCAGGTCGGCACCAAAAAGAATCGTTCCATCAAGATCAGCGCCGATGAGGTTTGCCCAAGCCAGATTGGCATAGGAAAATCCTGTGCGGGTGAGATCAGCGTGCGCCAAGCGGCATCGGTAGAGGTTTGAATCTCGGAAATCTGCTTCCGTGAGCGTCGCTTCGGTGAGGTTGGCTCGTGTGAGGTTGGCGTCAGTGACGTTTGCTTTGGTTAGTTCGGCTCGTGTGAGGTTGGCGTCGCTGAGGTTGGCGTTATAGAGGCCCGTACTTGCCAACCCGGCGTCGGTAAGATTGGAGCCACTGAGATTGGCGTCTCGGAGATTCGCGCGTGTGAGGTCTGCACCTATGAGGATGGCGTCAGTGAGCTCGGCGCAATGCAGATTAGCATCCATCAAATACGCGGACGTGAGGTTGGCACGAGTCAGGTCAGCATCCTTGAGATGAGCGTCGGTGAGATTCGCTCGTGTGAGGTTGGCGTCGGTGAGGTTGGCGCCAACGATGACTGCGCCCACAAGATCGGCATCGGTGAGGTCCGCTCCGCTCAGATCTGCGTTTGTCAAATCGGCATTTGCGTGAATTGAATAACCTTTGACGATCATCTGCAACCCACAACTCTCATAACCCAATTCTACTACAGAGTGTTGTAGGGAAACTTGGCATCAACGCCACCATCGACGACCAAAGTTCGACCATTCACAAACGCCGATAGATCGCTCGAGAGAAAAAGTGCTGCAGAGGCGATATCAGGTGGTTGTCCGACCCGTCCGATAGGAACCACCTCATTATTTGCGGTGCGTTGTTCGTCCGTGAAAATGGCATCCAAACGTGGAGTCAAGATTGTCCCTGGAGCAATAGCGTTGGCACGAATTTGATGTGGGCCCAACTCAACAGCGAGCGATTGCACCCACGCCATCAGGGCGGCCTTGGCGGCACCGTAAGCGGCGTGCATTGGTGCTGCGCTGAGTCCGCTGATGGACGAGATAAAAACCATAGTTCCACCACCATTAGCGACCATTAGTTTTCCCAATTCCTGTGAACATAAATAGGCATGCCGCAGACAGATGTCAAACTCCCAGTCCCAAACCTCATCGTTGATTTCTAAAATTGATTTCCATTGCGCCATGCCGATGATGTCCACAAAGCCATTGATTCGCCCAAGTTGTTGAGATGCATCAGCGGCCAGGCGCACAACCTCAGAACGTTTCGTGACATCACCATGCCACGAAAGTCCACCTCGAATTTCCTCGGCCACCTCGCGCGCCCGTTGTTCGTCAATGTCAACGCACAGCACTTGTGCGGCACCCGCCTGAGATAGCGCGTGGCAGGTTTGTCGTCCCATCCCGAGTCCGGCTCCGAGGACCACATAGTTGCGACCATCGAGACGAAGTTTCTGTACATAATCGGGAACAGGTGAAGAATCCTCGGTTGTCATTGGTGTCTCCTGACGACTGCAGCGTGACAGTCAGTCTAATGTTGCCGATCCAGGGGGATACCGCCAACATCAGATGCTGATTCCTCTGCGGGCTACCATCACTAAATGGACGTTTCTCGGCCTGATTACTTTTCGCTCGCCAACAAGGTCTGTGTCGTCACAGGAGCGGCTAGTGGTATTGGTCGCGAGACATTGCTTGTCTTGGGGCGCTCGGGGGCTCATGTCGTCGGTCTGGATCGCAACCTCGAGACATTGCAAGAAACCCGAGCGCTTGCTGACAACGAAGGTCTCTCCGTTGAGTTTTATGGTGCTGATGTCGCAGATCGTGAAGCCGTCATGTCCATCGCTGAACACGTGCTCAAAAAGAACGGTCGAGTTGATGGCTGGGCAAACGTGGCCGGCATCCTGCGCTACGCATTTATTGCCGACATCACTCCCGAGCACGTCAATGAACTGATCGGTGTCAACCAACTGGGTGTGCTGTGGGGACTGGCCGCCGCCGCCAAGGTGATGAAATCTGGTGGATCAATTGTTTCTGTTGCCTCTGCTGGGGGAGAGATGCCTTTTCCGAGACTGGGCGGATACGGCATGACCAAAGCAGCAGTCATCCAACTCACGCGCACGGCTTCTGTGGAGTTTGGTGAATTAGGCATTCGAGTTAATGCGATCGCCCCTGGGTATGTCGAAACGCCAATGGTTGCAGCGAGTTATTCGCGTGCAGACGGAACTATTGATGAGGCGTTGAAGGCGCAGTTTTTTGATGCCCGGAGAAGTCAATCACCGCTCAGCATTACTGGTGAACCTCTCGACATAGCCTTGACTGTGTTGTACTTGATGAGTGATGCGTCAAAGTTCATGACGGGTCAAGTGTTGCGTCCAAATGGAGGAGTGTATTTCGGATGAGCGATATCAACCTTTGGAATTTGCCTGATCTCCAAGGGGGAAGTGCCGCCGATGACTCTTTGATTGAGCGTCGCCACAATTCGCGATTCGCTACACCCCTTATTGAGGGCGCCGTGGTTCGTGAAGAAAGAGTGGCTGGAGTTGGGTGTCTGATCGTCAGTTCAGCCCAGCCAAAGTTTTCATATCTGCATTTACACGGCGGTGGCTTTCGTTTGGGGTGGACCCGGACATGGCTCAATTACGCTTCGGACATTGCCCTCAAGGCTGATTGCCAAGTAGTGATACCGGACTATCGCTTGGCGCCGGAGCACCCGTTTCCTGCGGCGCTCGTTGATGCTGTTGGCGTGTACACAGAACTCCTGAGTGAGGGTGAAGTGTTTGTCGGGGGAGACTCGGCCGGTGGCGCTCTCGCTCTCTCGTTGACACTTGCGGCACGCGATAGTCAACACCAGATGCCTTCTGGTCTCGTATTGCTCTCCCCCTGGTTGGATCTCGCAGCGGCTGCAGCGAGCTATGAAAAAAATGCTTCGACAGATTCGATGTTCTCGCGAGACTCAGCCGAGCAGGCCGCGGTTGCGTATCTCGGCATATATGCGACAACCGATCCCTTGGCCTCGCCGGCGTACGGAGACTTCTCACGAGTCCCCAAGGTATTGATATTCGCGAGCGCGTCCGAAGTTCTACTTGATGATGCTGTGCAGTTTGCCAAGAAGGCTCGACGATCTAGTGTGGACGTCGATTTACATGTGGTGGAAAATATGCCACACATTTGGCCAGTGATCATGGTTGATGCCGCAGAGACTACCGATGCCCGTCAAAAAATCGTTGCGTTTGTATCGTGATGTAGCGGGCAGATCTTGGTGTCATTGTGCAGTTGGTAAGCAGACCGCACAAAATATCTTGTCGATGTCGCTGACACAAGGCGGACAGATAAGCGTTCGTACTCGACAGGTGAGGTCCGAGCAGTTGTGGTACTCATTCGTTGGTGTAGCGCAAATATGGCAGGATCCGAGAACTTTTGCATCCTTGCTGAAATCTATTTTGAAGCGGTGGTCAAAAACGTACAGTGATCCTTCCCATAGTCCGCTGTCCTTAAATTGTTCGCCATATCGCACGACTCCGCCGTCAAGTTGATAGACCTCGTTAAATCCGCGATTTTTCATCAACAATGACAACACCTCGCAACGAATTCCGCCCGTGCAGTACGTGACGATGGGGCGATCTTTAAGATGGTCATAGATGCCACTCTCGAGGACCTTGAGGAACCCTGGCGTAGTGTCAACTGGTGGCACGATGGCGTTGCGGAATTTGCCGATTCGTGCTTCGTATTCATTGCGTCCATCGAAGAACACGACCTCATCACCTCGCTGAGCCACGAGTTCGTTGACTTGTAGCGGAGATAAATGTTCTCCACCACCAACAATTCCGTTGTTATCAACGACGATCTCGTGAGGTACACCAAAGGTGACGATTTCGTCGCGCACGCGAATCTGTAGCCGAGGAAACTCGTCACCCTTACCTTCTGACCATTTGTATTGCACATCGCGAAAGGCAGGAAAATCTTTCATCGCCCGTATGTATTTCTTCACGCCGCTGAGCGGGCCACCCAAGGTTCCGTTGATTCCATCTTTGGACAGCAAGATTCGCCCGCGCAATCCGAGAGCCTCACACAGAGTCTTTTGCCACAAGCGAATAGCGTCGGCATCGGCCAGCGGAGTGAATTTATAGAAGAGGATGATTTTGCCTGGGTCGATCGTGCAATTTTATCGGCTAATTCCTGCGGAGCGTTTCCAACTACATAGCCCTGAAGGTCTTCAGATACCCTCTTCACAGCGTCAAGGGGGAATGTATGTTGCCAGACAAGTGGATTATTGATCGTACGCCGACTAAGCGTTTCCCCAGTTATACACGGGGCAATGCCGCTGATGTCTTAGCCGACCCAGTGAGCCCTTTGGGTTGGACTTTTTGCTGGGAGTCGGGAATCGTGCTCGGGTGCAGAGACGGCTTTGTCACTTTCGGAGTCTTTGATGAGAGTGATTACGGGAACCCACCAGAAACATTTGGGAACTTCGGTGGATACTTCTACAACTCCCTAATGCAGGCACGTTTGATGGGTGTGCGCATGCCAGGAGCAAGTCCCGAGGCAATTGATGCAGCGTACTTTGATGATCGACCCGATGTCCCTCCCTACATTGCCGAACCATGGCATGACAGTCCTAAGCACGCAGAATTATTGGCGGTGACTCAGGGCTACATCTTGAGTGGTGTGCCACATCAACCTATTGAAGATCAGCACGCGCTCGCTCTGCGTGAGCGACGTGAAAGGCCCGATCTTGGTGCATTAAGTAATGAAGCGTTAGTGGCTCGTGCCCGCACCATGCAACCGCATTTAGTTGCGATGTTCCGCGAACATGCGTGGGCAAGTTTGGGAGCGTCATTTGGTCCAGGTGGTATTTTAGCAATCACCGAAGCCCTTGGTCGGGCAGGAGACGGAGTGAGTCTGATTGGTGCAGTCGGCAATGTGGACTCAGCAAATATCGCCACACAACTTTGGGATCTCTCGCGGATCGTGCGTGCGGACCCGACGCTGAGTGCCGCCTTTGACGCCTGCTTCGCCTCTCCTCGGACTAACACAGCGGCGATTAGTGACTTAGCACAGAGTATTTCGCACAACAAATTTGCTGATGCGTTAGCGACATTCATGTTTGATCACGGTGGTCGTGCACCTAATGAATGGGACCCAGCAGCGCTGAGTTATGAAACAACGCCGAGTTTGGCCTTCATCCAGATTGATCGCCTGCGCCGTCAAGATGATTCGGCAGACCCATATCTTGCGCATCAGCGCAATTCGGCTCAACGTGAGCAACTTTTCGCAGACATTTGTGAGGCCCTCGCGGGTGACGCAGAGACTTTGGGTGCTTTCACTGCCTCGTATGTCTCAAGCAACACATGGCAAGCGTTACGCGAGCGCTGCAAGAGCAACAACATTGCAATTATCCATGAAGTGCGCATGTGCTTCAATGAGATCGGACGGCGGATGACCGAGGCTGGTCACTTAGCCAACGCGCATCTGGTCTATATGTTGCTGGAAAATGAAATCGATCAATTTCTCGGCGACCCACAGTCCTTCTCGGAGACTTTGTCGGAGCGACGGGTTGTACATCAAGAACTTGCGCTCTTGGATCCGCCGT
>SYDZ01000053.1 GCA_005801025.1 Actinomycetota bacterium | reverse complement strand
GAGGCGCCCATGTCCGAGAATTGTTCGCGGGCGCACAATAGAAATATCTAGTCCGCTTTGAATTGCTGTGTGACAGAGGTTCTCGGCTTCTAGTTTGGCACGTCCGTAGGCTTCCAAGGGGCGTGGCGCATCATGTGGGAAGACTGGATTTGATGTAGGTATACCGAATATCGCACTGGAGGACGTATGGACAACCTTGCGCACTTTGTGTTCAATGCAGGCATCTAAAAGGATGCGTGTTCCATCAATGTTCACGGTGCGAAGGAGATCTTTGTCTTTGGCGAGTGGAACTTGTGCCACATTATGAAAAACGATGTCCACGCCCTCTGTGGCACTGTGGACATCGCCTGGGTTGCGGATATCCCCACAGACGAATTCAACGGCGGATGGTCTATCGGGGGTGTCATTGAGATCAAGGACGCGAACTTGATGACCCGCTGTTATTAATCGTTGCACCAACAGAGATCCAAAATATCCACTGCCACCGGTCACCAGACTGATTGTCATAATTCAATACCTTGTTGTGCGCACCAACGAATACTGCGCCGCATACCTTCATAGAGATCCACTGCAGGCACATATCCGAGGTCAACGGTGGCTGAAGAGATATCGCAGGCGATGGTCTTATTCATTTCGCCTAAGACATGGAGTTGTTGCACATAGCGTCCAGTCCGTTGGATGAAGCCGTCAGCCGTTTCGGCAACTTGTCCGAGGAGATGGGGTAAACGAAGTCTATTTTTCTTGACGATGTGGCCTTCATCAGTCAAGGCCCGTCCTACGGTCTCAACGATCTCACTGACGCGGTACGCCTGTGTATCAGCAATCCACCAACCCCGTCCTGGCTCGCCCTCCCACGCTCGCGCTCGGCACACACCGTCAACGAGATTGTCAATGAAAACCATCGAGCGGCGTTGCGTGCCGTCGCCGAAGACAGGAAATTTTCCTGACTTCACCATGGAAAAAAAAGTCGTCTGACGCGCTGGCTGAAATGGACCATAAAACCACGGTGGACGCACGATGACAGCATTGAGTCCTTGAGACACAGTTTCCTGCACGGCAATTTCACCACCCATCTTGGACGCTCCGTAAGCGAGGTACGGATTGAATGGTTCATCAGCGCGAAAAGTGTCGTGAGTGTGGGGGTTATTGCCGAATGGACTGTTTGATGAGATGTGTACGACACGGCGAGCACCGCTGTGTAGTGCTCGTTGCATGACATTTTTGGTGGCTGTTTCATTGACCGCAAAAAGTTCAGCGATTTTCTTGGGATGAATAATTCCCGCGGTGTGGACAAGATCAAATGCACTCGGAGATGATGCAAAAAGGCGGTCTATATCTGATGTGTTGGTGACATCACCGGTGATGATCCTAAGGTCAAGTTTGTTGTCTTTCGGGAGAGAAGATTGCACGAGGACTTGTTCCTCGGAGTCGCGTACGAGGGCAATCAGTTGCGAGATGTCGAGACGTTCGGCGTTGAGAGCGACATGGGAGCACAATGCCCGACCGAGCCAACCGGCTGCACCAGTGATGATCAGAGGAGTATTGGTTGAATTGTTAAGCATGGGGGTTTTCCTGTGCAATGAAGTGACGGGCATTGCGAACTGCGATGGCCATCACACTGGCTTGAGGATTGACTCCCGGGGCATCTGGGAGTAGTGAAGCATCGTTGACATAAACATTTTTTGTCTCGTGCACGAGACCGTAACTTCCGGCTCCACATAACTGGCGATTTTCGCCGAAGGGAACCGTTGAACAAAGATGCACAGTCATCACGCTCGCCTTATTCACACTGAAGCGTTTTTGCGCTAGTGCCAGATCTTTGCGCCCACGTATGATCGGTGCTCCACGAAATGAGGGGTAGACCTCTGTAGCGCCAGCCTCAAGCATCAGCAATGAAAGTCGGGACAATCCGCTCCGCAATAGTTCGCGGTCGCGAGCGGTGAGACGGTAGGTGACGACTGGATCAACTAATCCCGGCACGCTCATCACCCGTCCCCGTCCCTCGCTGGTAATGGCCGCATAATAAACAGCCATATTGCGCCAGTCTTCAATGGCGCCCTTAAAATCTGACCACTGATCGAGCAAGGAAAGAGCGATGAGTCCTGCATGACTAGCCGAACCTCCAAAGGAGAGATCGGGGGCAAATTCTTTGACTTGGTGCACCGGAACATCATCAGGCACATTGATGGCGTCGGCAAAACGAGCGGAGAGTTTGACGGTTGGATGTATTGCTAAGGTTTGCCCGATGTTTTTTCGCAATCCAGAACGCTGCAAGATCGCAGGTGTTTGAATTGCGCCACCGCAAACAAAGACGAACTTAAAACTAATTGTTCCTGCTTGACCGTTTGCCAATGAGACATCGGCAGATGTGGCCTTGGCATGCGAAATATTGATTGTGTTGACGCGACATTGGGTCAAGATACGCGCCCCGGCTTTCGCCGCCCGTGGTAAGTAGGTGCGTGTCATTGACTGTCGCTGACCATGCCGCGGGTTGCCATCGGGATAGGTCATCCAGCGCGGACTCTCGTCATGTTTCCAGCCCAGAGCGTCGGCGCCTTGACGAAGAAGTTGACTCGGAACACTGGCGGGTCCAGGTAGATGAGTGACGTGAATATCGGTTTCAACTTCATTGGCAGTCTTCATTAATTCATCGGGGTCAAGATCGCTCACGCCCCAGCGATCTCGCCACCGCTCAACAACTTCAGTGGGTGGCCGTCGATATAAGCCACTATTAACTTCAGTGCCTCCTCCAGCACAACGTCCTTCGGTATAGGCAATACTCGGTAGCCCGAGTGCCACCGTGACACCGCCACCGCGATATTGCTGCTCCATTTGATCTAATGAAAATGGAACGACTGTGCCTTGTTCAACCCATCGACCCTCTTCAACGACGAGGACATCAAAGCCGGCTTCGGCCAAAAGTGCTGCGGTTGGTGATCCGCCTGCACCAGACCCGATGATTAACACCTCGCAAGACATTTTTGACTCGTTGGCGTCATCCCAAATTTGTCGCACGCTGTTCATGTGGGTGATCCATCGGAGCGCGTATCAGGCCATTTTTCCCAGATATAGGCATAGGATAAAGAACGAATCAACCGGAAATACTCGCCCAAAAGCGGAAGGTGAGTCTTGCTCAGCCATAGCAAGCGTGGTTGACCAGCGATTGATGCGAAGAGACGTACAAGCAAAGCGATCACCGCAATGCCAAGGCGCATATGTGCCGCCAGAACACTCAGTCGTCGCACAGTGAAAGTTGCGACTTCGTGCGCGACTGTCTCTGGTAACCCAGGTAGGTCATGCCGCAATACCGTGCATGCAGTGGGGTGCACCAACGAATGAAGAGAAGGTGCCAGCGCCATGCGAGGAAAGTTTACTAGGTGTTGGCTTGTGGGCGAGGTTCATGATGCAACCGTCAGTGAGGCTACGACGAGTAGGGTTTTGACGTGTTTGGATCCTTGCGTCAGCGTTCGCGTGAGTTGAATACGATAGGGGTTGTCACCACGGTTGTCAGTGTGCCCCTGCTGATCGCTGTGGTCACTCTGATCAGTCGGGATCGCTGGTTTCCTGCAGGTGATATGGCTCAGGCCGAATTGCACATGCGTGGCTTTTTCTCGCATCCTCCCTTGGTTGGTGCGGCAGGGCGCATTGTTGGTGACGCAGGGACACAAGGTTCGCATCCTGGTCCAGCACTGTGGGTGGCGATGCTACCGATGTATCTCTTGGGGGCACGTAGTAGCGATGCACTGATGGTGGCCGTCGTCAGCGTGCACATCGTGGCTATTCTCGCGGCAACCTTGTTGGCTTACAGGCGTGGGGGACGGGTGTTAACCGCTCTGACGGGCCTAGTGAGCTTGTGCATTGTGCGATCCTCGGGAACAGACTTCATGATCGAACCATGGAACCCCTGGCTTGCGGTTCTGCCTTTTATGGTTTTTGTGTTGCTCATCGCCGAGGCTGTCGCACCAGTCCCTCATTCGAGTCCGAAAAGACGCGCCACGGTGTTCATCCTTGCGGTTGCGGTCGGGAGTTATTGCGTTCAATGTCACGCGGGATATATGCCTCTCGTGCTTGCAGCATTATGTGGAGCTTTCGGCGTGCTGATCTATGACGTTCATCGCAAGAGGCTCATTGTGCAAACCGCAGGTATTTCTCTATTAGTTGGTTTAGCGATCTGGAGTCCCGCCATTCTTGATCAGTGGCGCCGTACTCCAGGCAATCTCTCAGTGCTGTGGCAACATTTTGCTTCGCCT
>SYDZ01000052.1 GCA_005801025.1 Actinomycetota bacterium | reverse complement strand
CGGTATTTAAAGTGGTTTCAATTTGGAAAACTTTGACACCACTGTCAATCAAAACCTTGCCCATGCGCCAGTTGCTTTTGTGCAGTTCACTGCGGTGCTGATCCATGAAACTGCGCGAATGAATCATCGTCTCGGGATTGTGATGATGGCGTAGCGACTTATAGGAGGAAAGACCCGTTGCGGTGCTCTTCCAACCACCGTCCATGGCCACGAGGTTGATGTTGACATATACGAGTAGATCGCTCTCAGCGGCACGCTTATTGATTTCAACATCTTCGCCGTGTGGGGTTTGTCCGAGGTAGGTCAAATTATCTGGGTCTTCTGCATCGTGTTGATATAACGTGCCACGCGGAGCGAAGGCATCGTAGATGCGGTCGCCCAGGCAGTGGCGAAGTTCTTCTTCGGTCATACGGCGATGTAGTGCCAAGGCTGAAATGATGTGCACATCGTCAACACCCGCTTCGGCCGCCATGTCGAGTACTGTCTCAATGACGCGCTGACGAATGTCGGGGCGCTCCATCTTGGGTAAGGGCAAACTCACATCGTCAAAAGCGATCGTCAGTTTCATTCCGGGGAACAGTTGCTCGGGCAAGGGTTCTTGTTCAACGGGATTGAGAAGGGCATGACGAATTGCACCGTCGACATCCTCAATGGCTGGGAGAGGTTCTGGAGCGTAGATCACGCGACTACGACCAGCGGGCAACTTTTCTAAGGAAAAGTTTTCGCCTCGCCAAAATAAAATAGGTGGTGTCGACTTATCAACTTCTAAAACAAAACCAGGACGAGGCATTAGTTGGTCTCCTTCTTTGTGCGTTCCGAAGTTGAACGCAAGTCAAATACAATTTTCACGGCACCACGACGCCCAGATGCCGCTGCATGAGCGATGGCATCTTTGTAATCATCAAGGCGATAAGAAGCAGAAACAAGGCGCTCCAGTTGGCACTCAGCAGCAGTTTCAATAGCAAGATCAAAGGTGTGCTTGCGGGTCCCATCGGGCATTGATTCAGTTCCGTAGGTGTAGGCACCAACGAGGGCAGTTTCGCGATGCCACAAACCTGTGAGGTCTAGAGAAACAATGGCTGGCATGCCAAGAAGTACGACTCGACCGCGAGGACGAGTGAACTTCAAACAATCCATCATGCTGTCTGCACTTCCGACAGCGTCAATGGTTGCGTGACATCCACCCGAAAGATAATCGCCGACAACATGACAGCCAGATTCTCGGCGTACTGCGCGTGATAATTCTGCGGAAGGAACGACAATGTCTGCGCCAAGGGATCGCGCTAAGGCTTGCTGATGTGGATAACGAGCGCCAACGATGATGCGCACGCCTGGCACGTAACGCCGCAAGCCAGCGATAGCGCATAGTCCCATCGTGCCCGCTCCGAGAACGGCTACGATCGGTGCTTCACCTCGCTGAAGAGCGATCTGTACGGCGGGCCAGGTCGCCAAAGCGGCGTGAATCCCTCCGGCTGCAGGCTCAACAAGAACGGCTTGTTCATCGCTCATTGCATCAGGAATGCTGTGTAACTGACTTTCGTGGGCCACGAGTTCGCTGGCCCACCCACCACCTGTTGAATGACAAAAACCAGTTTGAATGCCAGGTTCGAGATGACCACTGACGAGGTGCGCATAGTCATCGCCGTCTCCTGGGGCGGCGCCTTCAAAGGGGAGTGCAAGACCGCGGCATGCGTGACCAAGTACAGGTTCAAGAACGACACGGCGACCGTCATCGCAATCAGCCACAACTTCGTGACCGGGAACGAAGGGGAAGGAGACCCAATCGTCAAAGTATGTTGATGCGTGGCCTTCGACGAGCGACAAATCGCTACCACAGATACCCGTGAGACGGGGGGTGATGCGATGCCAACCCTCCGCGTTGGGGAGTTCGGGTGCAGATTCATTGACTAATGAGAGTGGCCCAAATGTGGCAGCCCCAAGAGCACTGATCGGACTGACTAGGCGAGCTACGGCAAACTTGGCGTTGCTACGAGTGATCTTCAGTGCTTTCATAATCCCGACCGATACGACGAGCGCTTATTTCGCTCAGAAAAACGTTTCTGTTCGCGCTCGGACATCATGGGACCGAGAGGAAGACGTGGTCGTGGACCTCCAGAAGCCTTTTCCCAATTTTCAACAAGCCAACCGCGTTTTCGAGCAATTGTTGCCAACCGAGTTTCAGGGTTGACGGCCACTGGAAAGCCGACGGCTTCAAGCATCGGTAAATCACTGCTGGAGTCTGCGTAGGCAATTGATTCCTCAAGGCGCAGACCTTCGCGAGCGCAGTAATCGGCCAAAACTTGGGCACGTGTTTCTCCGGTTGGTGGAACCTGTGCCAGTTCACCCGAATATGTGCCATCGAGTCGCACCGTCATCTCGGCGGCAACAATTTCATCAAATAAAGGTCGTAAACCCTCAACGGCAAAACTCATGGCTCCCGTAATCAGAATCGTGCGATGCCCGAGAGCGCGGTGTTCGCGGACTCGACGAAGTCCAGCAGGAAAGCTTTTTGTCATGATCAGTTGCGCCAAGAGTTCTCGGGAATCTTCTTCGATCTGCTGCACGGGGGCATCTTCGTAACGCCGGTAAAAATAGCGCAAGAAGTCGGAACGGTCTTTGCGATCCATAGACAATAAGTTCGGTGCTTCGCGCAGGGCGCGCAAGACATAACGTACGCGCTCGGGGGAGTTCAATCTTCGTGTTGCCAGCCAGGAGAAACTTTCCACAACATTGCTGGAGATTAAAGTATTTTCTAGATCAAAAGCCGCCACGTGACGACTGGGATCAAGGACCTGCTTGCGCAGTCTGTCGCTGCGGTCAAGAGTGCTTTTGCCGGGTGTCGTCTTTACTCGACTATGCAAGACAATGGATGGAAGGTGAATGGTGGAGATATAGGTCGGCCAATGTACGACTCGCGGATCAAGACAGAAAGTCTCTCGATCTGCGTCGCTCATACGCTCGTTAATGGCTAATAAATTGTTGACTGAATAGATTGCCTCGCATTCGGTATAGAGACCGTATAACTCAACATATTCAAGGGCTCGTTCAATTTCTTCGCGGCGATCTTCAAGTTTTGTGGACCAAGCCGCCTGTGTTCCGCGCAGGGGCAAGGCACCAAGAAGTTTCTCTCTTTGGGCGATAACCGTTTTCGCGCGTGTGAGTTGTTTTTCAACTTTCCCGCGACCGGGGAACTTCCAATCAGGGACGACAATAGGCTG
>SYDZ01000051.1 GCA_005801025.1 Actinomycetota bacterium | reverse complement strand
CTGCTTGGGTGATTGAGCACATTGGGGCGCGACCTACACCCGATGCACGGCTCCGCAAGTCTCTCATTCAATCTTGAGCGACCTTCAGACATCTTCTACACTTGAACTATGGAACTTGGAATCACTGGTCGTCGCGCTCTCGTCACGGGCGCCTCAAGCGGTCTGGGTTTGGCAACCGCACGGGCCCTTGCGGCCCAAGGAGTACATGTAGTCATTGCTGCGCGCTCGCGCGACAAACTCGCGACCGCGTTGACAACATGCAACCCAACTCGGGGTGCCACAATCAGTTCGCTCGTCGCTGATGTGAGTGACCCAGATCAGGTATTGCAACTTGTCGCACAAGCCACTGACATCTTGGGCGGCATTGACATTCTTATAGCCAACGCCGGCGGACCCCCACCTGGAAACTTTGCCTCAACTCCTTTTGCCGCCTACGACGTGGCCCTGCGTCTCAATTTGCTGTCCACGGTCGCGATGTGTCAAGCAGTCGTGCCACGGATGCAACAGCAAAAATGGGGTCGCATTGTTGCTATCACCTCAAGTTCGGTTCGCGAACCTATTGACCGCTTGATCTTGTCAAATACCGCGCGGGCTGGCTTGACAGGATTTTTAAAAACTTTGGCACGCGAGGTCGCAGGTGATGCCGTTACCGTCAATTCGCTCCAGCCTGGATTACATCTCACTGATCGTTTGTCAAGCCTCTATCCCGATCCTCAAGCTTTAGCATCGTCAATACCGTCAGGTCATTTAGGAGAACCCGACGACTTTGGTCACGTAGCGGCCTTCATCTGCTCCGAGCATGCCAAGTTCATGACTGGTGTGGCGATCCCACTTGATGGTGGTGCACTTCACGGCCTGCAGTAGGAGAGTCGCTCTTTCACCAATGCTTATTCAGCAATTGCAGACTTCGCATGCGAGCCTCAGTGTCATAAGCAACAGCTGTCACCATTGCCTCGTGAGCGCCAACTCGAGCGACCAACTGATGCAACTGTTCAGCAACTTTGCTTGCTTCGCCCACTAGTCGACTGCTCGGCATCCGTTCAGCCTGATCAATGTCTGGATGGTTGGCGGCATCTTGAGCACTGGGCAAGGCAAGAAATCGTCCAGTGCGACGCAGATAACCCGTCAAGCGTGCCGACTTCGAATGCCATTGAGCTTCCTCATCGCTGTCAGCGGCCAAAACATTGGCGGTGACGATCATGTACGGCTGATGCAAAACATGTGAGGGTTCAAAACGACTGCGATATATTTCTGCAGCTTCAAAAGTGCCACCCATATCGAAGTGATGAGCAAAACCAAAAGGTAAACCAAGGCGAGCCGCTAAATGTGCGCTGTATCCACTTGATCCCAATAAAAAGATGCGTGGAAACGAAGTAGCCGCTGGTGTTGCTGTGAAGCGATCGCCGATCTCTGTATTAAAGCGACGGTCCCCCAAAAGATCCATCAATTCAAAAAGGTTTTGTGGGAAATCTTCCGCGCCTACAGCACCCTCAGAGCGACGCAGTGCACTCGCCGTGTGTTGATCAGTTCCTGGAGCCCGACCAATGCCGACATCAATTCTTCCAGGATACAGAGCCTCCAGCATGGCGAATTGTTCAGCGACAACAAGCGGAGCATGATTCGGCAACATCACACCACCCGAGCCAATGATGATCCGCTCAGTTGCCCCCGCGAGGTGAGCAATGAGTACAGGTGGTGTGGTGCAAGCCACGCTAGGCATGTTGTGATGTTCAGCAACCCAGAAGCGATGATAATCACTCTCTTGCGCGCACTGAGCAAGGGCCGTGGTCTGCGCTAGCGCATCAGCACTCGTTGCACCCTCCCGCAAAATGGAAAGGTCGAGCACCGAAAGCGGTACTGCTCGACCGAGGCTCATACTTTGCTGGTACCCGCAGCAGCCCGTCGCACTGCTTCGACCACTTCACTTGCTGGCGCACCTGGGCCAAGAATCTCAGCTATCCCCGCAGCCTTGAGTTCTTCAAGATCATGGTTGGGAACAATGCCGCCAATCACCACAGGGATATCGGCACCTCGCGCGCGAATGGCTTGGACGACCAAAGGAGCCAAGGTCATATGTGCACCCGAAAGCATTGACAGACCTACGACATCAACATCTTCATCGACGGCTGCCGCGGCCACAGTCTCAGGAGTTTGAAAGAGGCCCGTGTAAATAACCTCGATGCCAGCGTCGCGTAATAGACGCGCCACGACTTTCACACCGCGGTCATGGCCATCAAGACCAACTTTGGCGACGAGAACTCGCAAGGATTGATTGTCAGAAGTACTCATCAGATCGTTGGCACCTCAATGTGGCGCCCGAAAACGCCGGCCATCGTGTTCATCATTTCACCAACTGTGGCGTAGACCTGCGATGCATCAATTAACGCTGGCATCAAGTTGACCTCTGGATCAACTGCATCTTTCGCCAAGCGATCGAGGGCATCAAGAACTGCGGAGTCATTACGATCCTGCTTGACGCTCGCCAGTCGCTGACGTTGCTTTTGTTCATCAGCATGAGTAATTCGCAGAGTTTCCATCTGGTCTTCATCATTACCCTCCAGAAACTTACTGACGCCAACGATGGTGCGCTCGCCACGATTGAAAGCTCTTTCAAGTTCGTAAGCACTATCAGCAATGCGTCCTTGGAACCAGTTTTCATCAATACCGACGATGCAACCCTCGAGCATTGAACCACCGCCCATCTCGTCGATCTTGGCAAATATTTCTTCTGCCATTTGCTCTATCTGATCGGTCAGCGCTTCGACATAATACGAACCACCTAATGGGTCCGCTACATGAGTGACGTTTGTTTCATGGGCGATCACTTGCTGCGTACGAAGAGCAATACGAGCCGATCGTTCCGTCGGCAAGGCCAATGCCTCATCCATTGAGTTGGTATGCAAGGACTGAGTGCCACCGAGAACACTAGCCAAAGCTTCGATCGCCGTGCGGACAATATTGACCTCAGGCTGTTGCGCTGTCAGTGAGACACCAGCGGTCTGGGTGTGAAAGCGCAATTGCATCGAACGCTCGCTCGTGGCACCGTAACGCTGGCTCAGCCAACGTGCCCAAATCCGTCGGGCTGCGCGATATTTCGCTATCTCTTCAAAGAAGTCAATATGAGCATTAAAGAAGAACGACAGGCGCGGTGCGAATGCGTCGACGGGAAGTCCCGCCTGACGGGCAAGTTCAACATAAGCAAAACCATTCGCCAAAGTGAAGGCCAATTCTTCGGCGGCAGTTGAACCAGCCTCACGAATGTGATATCCAGAAATTGAAATCGAGTTCCAGCGTGGCATTTCAGCGGCAGTGAAAGCGACAGTGTCACGAACAAGGCGCATGGACTGTCGCGGTGGAAAAACAAACTCTTTCTGCGCTTGGTATTCCTTCAAAATGTCATTTTGTAATGTGCCACCCAACTTCACACGGGGCACTCCAGCATTTTCAGCCTGCACAACGAACATTGCTAAAAGGACCGCCGCTGGTGAATTAATCGTCATTGACGTGGTGATGCCACCAAGATCAATATCGGCAAAGAGATCTCGCATGTCAGCCAAAGTGTCAATCGCTACGCCACATCGACCGACTTCGCCCAGCGACATCGGATCATCAGAATCCAAACCCATCAGGGTCGGCATGTCAAAGGCAGTTGACAGACCATCTCCACCAGATTGCAAAATGTCCTTGAAGCGCTGGTTGGTATCGATCGCAGTTCCAAAGCCAGCGAAGAGTCGCATCGTCCACAATTTGGAGCGGTACATCGAGGCATACGGTCCACGCGTGTACGGATAGACACCAGGAAATTCGCCACCCTCTGGTCCATAAATGGGTTCCAGAGGAATTCCTGACATGGTTTGAAACTTGTCATGACGGATTGGAGAAGCATCAAAGGCCTCTTGCCATTGTTTGCGGGGGTTAGTCACGGTTCTATTCTTACAACTCTGGACTGGAATCCCTCACTTCAGATGTCACAACAGTGTCCTCAAAGTCCGATTTTCCAGCGACGCGGTCCACTTGCGGCAAGGCACATTGGGCAGTTCCACCCGGCATCCGATCTCGATTCTTGGCTACCCAGCGATAGACAACTGCCGAGACTTGACGTATTCCCGGAACCATCAAAGCGAATCCCAAGATTCGCCAGCCCGAACCTGCAAACACAAGGAGACGGGAGATAGCGATATTCGCCGAACTGATCGCCCCTTGAGCATCAACCCACTGCACGGCCGTCTCACATTGCGCAGAGGTCAGATTCAGTGCGCTCAAATCAAGACTTTGCCAGGGGGCGATACGCGGATGGCGGCGCATCCGACGTTCGATCAAACGAACACATCGCGTACAAAAAGCACAGTCACCGTCAAAAACCAAAAGAGGAAGTGCCTGATTCACCTCCTTAGTGTGGCACCGATTCAGTCCTGTGGGCGATTCTTCGACCCAAGAATCAGACGAAGGTGCCGATCAACGGCTGGACAATTTTTAACGTCTGATCAAACCCACTTTCGTTGGGCAGCCATCCATTTCTGTCAGGCCACACGAACTGCAGGACTTCGAAGGAACCACCCCGATGCCACTTGAGAGCAGTATCAAAAAACTTAGCGCGACTATCCAAGTCAACGGGAGAGAAAACACAGCGCAAATCATTGTCCAAAAGTCCAGTCAGCGGAACGTTGCGTGGAATCTCCACTCCCCCGACAATCTGTTCAACTACTAGATCAATCAATCCCTTGATCGCTATCGGCGCCAAACCGAAGACAATGATTTCAGGGAAAGCGTGGCACTCAGGCATGCCAATGGTGTACGAATATCGAGGCTGCGGCGGCACAGTAGTGGTGTCCGCTGGTACCGGTTCAAGGGCCCAGCCATTTGTTTCAATCATCCACTCGATCTTTTCTGCGTGAGGGATCTTGAAGTTTGGAAGGTCAACGCT
>SYDZ01000050.1 GCA_005801025.1 Actinomycetota bacterium | reverse complement strand
TCCGAGTTGACAAATGGCTGGGAGATGGGTGCATGATCGTGGCCGTTGAGCAGGACATGGCAATCGGTTTTTCTCTTGACATGCAAAAGCGTTGCGAAGACGTCTGCCAACCACTCACCGTTCGCGTGGGTCTGGCGACCGGTGAGGTCCTGATGTTTCAGGGCGAGGATTACATCGGCACTTCGGTGAACTTGGCCTCACGTCTGTGTGACGTTGCCGAACACAATGAAGTTCTCATGGCTCGTGCCGATTTGCGCCGTCTTCCCAAAGGCGTGTCTGAAAACAACCACGAGAATGTGACCTTACGAGGCTTGGGTGAAGTTGAAGTGATCAGCCTCACTTCTCAAACGACACTCAGCGGCATCAACGACACGGGCGAACTGTGGACTCGTTCTCCGTTCGTCACCTGATTCGCTTTTTAGTGACCAGATGAGCAATCCAATGAAGGGTGTCTATTTGCCCGCCGAGGTCGCATTACAGGCCGACGGTCAGGGTGCTTTTCATCTCAACTTTGACGAGATGCTTGAACAGTACGCAGCCCAAGGGGTGACGCAACTTCGATTGGGCTTCGACTGGGGGCGCTTGCAGCCTCGCGCAGGCGGATTCAATCACGAATGGGCCGAGTGGTACAGCGATGTGATCAATGCCGCCAAAAAACACAGCATTGGTGTTTGGGCCTCACTGTTAGAGAGCGAATTACCACATTGGTTTGATGACGAGCGCGGTTTCAGTGACCCGAAATCAGCTGGCAAACATTGGCCACGCTTCGTGGAACTCATGGGCGATTCATTTGGTGATCGTGTAGCCGGATGGTTTCCCATCAATGACCCGATTGGGTTTACAGCACGCAAAGAGACCGATGATGGTCAACGCCACGGCGAGATGGTTGACACCATGGTTGTGGCTTGGCGCGACGCTTGGCGCATTCTGCGCGGTGGACCGCCCGTTGTGGGATCGTTCGGCGTGCGTATGGTCAGACCGACTGACGATTCCCCCGAAGCATCCGAGCGTGCTCAACGCGAGGACCATTTGCGCTGGAAAACATTCCTGCGCGGACTTCGCGACGGAACTGTTGTAATCCCTGGTCGTGCTGACCGCGAATTGGATGACCTTGCTGGTGCCATTGACCTAGTCGGCATCATGTTCAGGTCTGATCTAGCAACTGATCAGTCAATCACCGACGAGTCATTGCGTCGCTGGCAAGAACGAGCCACGATGCTGATCCACCGAGTACGAGATGAAGCCCCTCACCAACCCATTGTGCTGTCATATCGCTCGGCACGACGTGGAAAACGTGAAACGCAAAGTGATGCCGCAGTAATGACTGAGGCTTTCATGCGTGCCGTTGACGATTGTTGCACTGATGGATTTGAAATCCACTCGCTGTACACCGAACCAACGGGCGGGATCACTCAAACTGGCTAAAGACTCAGCGTTTGACAACGATCGTGCCCGCAGCGGAGTCGTGCAACCCTTGACGCAATGGGTGAAAAAGCGCTCGTACATAAACGACCAATGCCAAACCAGGTCCAATCGCTGGAACAAGCTGTACCGCCGTTGGTATCAACGCTCGCACAGCGGCATAACTCAATGACACCGGACCTCCATCAACGCGGTTGACGACTTTCAAGCCAATCACCCGTTTGCCCACAGTTGCGCCCCAGACAGCAATACCAGCGATGTTGTACATCAAGGTCGCTCCGATAAACAAGACGGTCACAAACAGCAGTTCTCTGTCTGACAAATTCTCATCGGTGAGGTTGAACCCGAGGGCGAGAGTGAAGAGAAATGTTGGTGTACCAACAACGAAAGTATCGAGAATTTGCGCCAGAGCGCGTTTGCCAATGCTGGCAATTTCATCTGGTTGGCGCGACACAATTTCTGGGGGTGCGAAATCACTCATCACTGTTCATTCTGCTGCTTCGGCAAGGGCCTCTGCCAACGCGGGATGCACTAAAAGACTCTCTACGATATCTGTCACACGCAAATTGGCGGTCACCGCCAAGGCAATCACGCTGATTAATTCGGCGGCGTGGCGCCCAACGATTGAACCACCCAAAACCTCACCGGTAGCTGGATCGGAAATAATTTTGACAAAGCCACGCGAATCATTATTGATGAGTGCTTTAGGAGTTGCTGAGAAAGGCACCTTAGTGACACGAATCTTTCGACCATGAGCAAAGGCCTCGGCTTCAGCAAGACCAACATCGGCGATTTCGGGCTCTGTAAAGATCGCTGAGGCCGCCTTGTCGTAATCGAGATGGCGATGGTCACGAGTGTGTAAGCCCATGACATGCTCGGCAACTTTACGACCCTGCATTGAAGCCACCGATGACAATGGCAATTTGCCGCTCACATCACCTGCAGCATAAATGTGTTCAACATTGGTGACGCAGTGGTGATTGATCGGGATATAGCCGCCGCCGTCCATGTGTACGCCGGCAGCCTCTAGATCGAGTCCATCACTATTAGGAACCGAACCGATCGTCAGTACTGCGTGACTTGAACGGACTTGGCGACCGTCATCACAGTTGACGACTACTTCATCACCCTCCCGGGAAATTGATTCGGCTCGCGCGCCCTTCAGCAGAGATACACCACGCCGCAAGAAGTCATCTTCTAGCACTGCGGCCACTTCTG
>SYDZ01000049.1 GCA_005801025.1 Actinomycetota bacterium | reverse complement strand
GGTACGACGCGAAAGAATCTGCATCACGCGTTCCATTTCACGGGCCCGGCCAATCACTGGATCGAGTTTCTTCTCGCGAGCCAACTGTGTGAGGTTGCGACCGAACTGATCGAGAATTTGGCTATTGCCTTTTTCGCCGTCTTCGCCCTTAGCAGTGCGCTCGTTGCCGGCTTCTTTACCGCCGCCAGGTGCGCCTTCAACCTTGCCCTGAGGCCCTTGATAGCCCGACAATAACTGACTGACTTGTTGGCGAACACGACCGAGGTCGGCACCCAACTTGACGAGAACTTGGGCGGCAACTCCTTCGCCTTCGCGGATGAGTCCGAGCAAGATGTGCTCGGTGCCAATGTAGTTGTGACCCAACTGCAGTGCCTCACGCAACGACAGTTCAAGAACTTTTTTGGCACGCGGTGTGAAAGGAATATGTCCCGATGGCGACGATCCACCCTGACCAATAATTTCTTCAACTTGAGCGCGGACGGCTTCGAGCGAAATACTCAGAGTTTCCAAAGCCTTAGCAGCCACTCCTTCACCTTCGTGAATGAGTCCGAGCAAGATGTGCTCGGTGCCGATATAGCTGTGATTCAGCAATCGGGCTTCTTCTTGGGCCAGCACAACAACACGACGGGCCCTATCTGTGAAGCGTTCGAACATGCTCAACCTTTCGACGTAGTGAAAACACTTATTTGTCACTCTATCTGTGAGGCGTAGGGTTATGAGGTGGTGTGGCACACCGAAATAAATGTGAGACATGGCTCACTGAACGTCTCAGAAGGGTGAAAATGTGTGCATTTCTTCCAGGGAATCTTTGTGGGGGAATAAGACCTAGAGTCGGGATGTGAACAACAAAAACTCGCGGTCATTCGCCCCCGATCATTCGCACACTGTGACATTGGCAGACGGGCAAATCACCCATCGCCAACACGCTCAGCAATCTGAGGTTCTGGAGCGTCGCTTTTATAACGTTCGTGCTGGAGTATGGACTTTTGTTGGCAATGGACTTTCCAACCAGACATTTATTGAGGGTCCCGACGGCATTATTGCCATTGATACCGGTGATTCGACGGAGGAAATGCGGGCCGCTATCGCCGAATTACGCCAAGTCACAGACCGGCCGATCGTAGCCATTATGTACACCCACTTCCACTACATCATGGGAACCGACGCCATCTATGAAGACGGGAGCCCCCGCTCAACCCCTGTGTATGGGCATGAAAAGGTGGCCTACAACCGTGCTCGGGCAAGTTCTGAGATCGCCACGACCTACATTCGGGGTCTGATTGAGCAATTCGCCATCATGTTGCCGAAATCGGGTCCCGATGGCGTGGTCAATGTCGGATTGGGGCATTTTTATCACAACCCTGCTCACGCCCCATTTTCCTCAACTTTCACCCCGCCCGATCACACTTTTGGCGATACAGCCTCAATCACGGTGGCGGGATTGCCCCTTGAAGTGACCTTGGCGCCGTCTGATGCTGATGATTCGGTGACCTATTGGTTCCCGACCCTTGGGGTAGCGGTGCACAACTTGGTGTGGCCAGTTCTGTTCAATATTTTCGCCATTCGTGGTGAGGAATATCGTGATCCGCGAGTGCTCGTGACGGGTATTGACCACCTCTTGTCATTGAAGGCCGAACATCTAGTGGCCGCCCATGGCCCACCAATGTCAGGCAGCGCCGAAATAGCGCAACGTGTTGTGCGGTATCGCGATGCAATCCAGTTTTTATGGGATCAAGCCGTGCGACATACAAATCGTGGCACTTTGGCGAGTGACCTCGGTCATGTGATTTCTTTGCCAGCACATGCCGACGATGATTTCATCACCAGCGAGGGTTACGGAGTGGCCGAGCATCATGTCCGCCAAATTCGTCACGGTCTTTTCGGCTTCTTTGACGGTGAAGAGTCCGAACTTTTCCCTCTCCCTAGTAACGAGCGTTCGAAGCGCATGATTGCCGGCTTTGGTGGTCGATCAGAAGTGCGTGACTTGGTGAAAAAATCCATCGCCACTGATGACATCCGCTGGGCCACCGAACTTGCCACCTGGCTCGTGCGTTCAGAAGAAGGCGATAGTGAAGATCGAGCGCTATTAGCCACCTGTCTGCGAACAATCGCCCAACGTACGCCCGCAGCCAATATTCGCAACTGGTGTTTATTGCGCGCCATGAGTTTGGAAGGAACGATTGATACATCGCGGATGTATCACCACGGCTTTCATCGCCATCAAGTGCTCACCTCACCCGTTGCGAGTTCGGTACATATTTTGCGCGTCTTAGTTGATCCAGATCTCGCCGAAGGCATCGACCTGCACATCGCTTTCGCATTTACCGATCGAGAGACAACTGGACTTCATATCCGCCATTCAATTGCCTGTCCGACCGACGGAGAAAATGCAGACGCCACGATTCACTGCACGCTAGAAACTTGGGCAGACATTTTGATTACCAAGGTGCAGTTGTCCGAAGCAATCCAAAATGGAACACTGACAATCACTGGCGACGCACAGTCGGTGATCTCCGCTCTCGGTGTCTTTGAAATATCGAGTCTGCAACAGTGACAACATCGTTACCGCGTCCGACACCCCAGTTCACGGGTAAAATTGGTCGATTGATGGGGGAGTCAACGCCCCGTCGACTTGAGGTCGCGCAAGCGCCAGAGGGTGCACCAAATGTAATGGTGATTCTTTTGGACGATGTGGGATTCGGTTCATTCGGAACATTCGGCGGTCCTATTGCAACGCCGGGTCTTGACTATGTGGCCGCCCGTGGTATTCGTTATAACCAGTTTCACACAACTGCATTGTGCTCTCCGACGAGAGCAGCATTACTAACTGGTCGCAATCATCACTCAGTACATATGGGTGGCATCACCGAGATTGCTAATTCATTTCCTAGTTACGACAGCGCCATCCCACCAGAAGCAGCAACAGTCGCGCAAGTGTTGCGACTATCGGGATACAGCACATCATGTTTCGGTAAGTGGCACCTTGCTCCATCATGGGAGCAAAGTCCGTCGGGGCCATTTGATCGTTGGCCAACTGGCATGGGCTTTGATCGCTTCTATGGCATTCTTGGTGCCGAAGCGTCACACTGGGAACCTCCTGTTTACGATCAGACAACTCCCATATCTCCGCATCTTGATCGACCTGGTTATCACCTCACTGAAGACCTCGCTGATCAAGCGATTACTTGGGTGCAACGTCAAAAAGCATCCACGCCGAATCGTCCGTTCTTCTGTTATTTCTCGACACCCGCAGTGCATGCGCCGCATCACGTCGCCCAAGAATGGATTGACAAGTTCAAAGGTCAGTTTGATGATGGTTGGGATGCCTTACGTGAACATATCTACAAACGCCAACTTGAACTCGGAGTCATTCCTGCTGGGACGGCCCTAACGCAGCGGCCCGAACAGATTCCGGCGTGGGACGATTACCCCAATGAATACAAGCCCGTTGCTCGACGACTGATGGAAACCTTCGCAGGCTTTCTGGCTCATACCGACGCTCAGATTCTTCGTGTTTTGCAAACCATCGAGGATCTCGGCGAGATGGATAACACGTTAGTGATCTACATCACTGGTGATAACGGAGCCTCAGGTGAAGGAACAGTCCACGGCGCGTGGAGTGCACCGTCCTTTCAAAATGGTCGCCACGAAGATCCTCAATGGTTGCTTGAGCACATTGACGATTTTGGAACTGATCGTTGCGAAAATCATTTCAATGTCGGCTGGGCATGGGCTTTGGATTCGCCTTTTCAGTGGATGAAACAAGTGGCCTCACATTTCGGTGGCACGCGCAATGCGATGGCTATTTCATGGCCGCGAAAAATACGTGAC
This sequence comes from Actinomycetota bacterium, assembly GCA_005801025.1. Classification (GTDB taxonomy): domain Bacteria; phylum Actinomycetota; class Acidimicrobiia; order Acidimicrobiales; family Ilumatobacteraceae; genus Casp-actino8. The sequence goes on along the minus strand of SYDZ01000049.1, from coordinate 158 downwards.
GCAGGTGGGTTGCGAACACAGTTTCATCATGTTGTTGACATCGCCCCGACGATCTATGAAGTCGTTGGCATTATGCCGCCGACACACGTCAATGGCATTGAGCAAATGGAGATTCACGGCACGTCAATGGCGTACACCTTTGATGATGCGTCGTTGCC
>SYDZ01000048.1 GCA_005801025.1 Actinomycetota bacterium | reverse complement strand
TTTCTGGAACACCGCACTTTCCGACAACCTTTAATGGCGCTGGCTCAATGATTGGTCTGGCGCTGATCAGTACCGTTGTTGCCAGCATGACTTTCTTCTTAGGTCTGCGCCATCTCGGTCCCGCCTCGGCAGCGTTAGTGGCAACGAGCGAAGTGGTATTGGGATTGATGTGGGTTGTGCTCTTCTTGGGTGACTCACTGAAATTGATCCAAGTGCTGGGTGCGATTCTGGTGATCGTCGGGGTTGCCTGGTCCCAGCGCGTCATCCCTCAGACCAAGACACCGGAGCCCACTAAGGCTTGAAGTTCATCAACGGTGAATGCCATCAAGGTACTCGTCGTATACGAAGGCAATGATCCCCCACTGGCAGCATTTGATGTCCAAGAAATACTCCAGGTGACAGAAACAATCGCAACAAAAACTCCCTGATCACGTTGAGCCGATGAGTGTCGATAGGTATACATGCACCCAGATACTGCTGTATCGCCAGCATTAACAGTCCACACCCTTCCCGGACCAGAGCATTGCATGGAACCAATCGCAGTGCCGTTGATTGATGCGTCATCTTGGGTCACGAATGATAAGGACACGGGAGTCGCAGTTGTACGCGCCCATGCCGAGCCGAATACCGTGGGTATCCAAGCCATCGCAGTGACGCTCTGCCACCAGTCGGCGTTGGCCCACAACCACATTCCAACATTGACGACACCACGGTTCGTTGCAGGCGCAGTTGTCACCGTGGGTTGTGGGAGCCGACCTTTCACAATCACCGCTGCATTTTGTGCTAACTGAGCACCTGTGGCGCGAGTGATCCACATCAGCGTCACATCACTTATACTGTGACGCTGATACAAGTCGTAGCGCACAGTCCCCACCAATTTGGTGATTCCTGTCGTGGCCCCGATTCGCGAATCGTAGATAGTTGCAGGCTTCCATGTATAACCAGATGAATCTGCCCCCGATCCTGTCGGTGGTGACGAAGTTTGCACACCTGCCCAGATAGAACCGCTGTCAGAACCTCCACCTCCAATAGCGCCGTCAGTGGCTACAGCTTGGCGCTGGGCATCAAAACTTACAAGCAGCAACAACGAAGTGATGAAGAAGGTTGCGCTCAGGTGGCGAACCGACATAGATCCTCCTCAATGTCCCAATGCAGTGCTTGGGCACTTTCCCACAGCCAGGTCTGACCACTGCGCACCATTGTCCATCTCGTTTGAACGCTAAAAAACGAATCATCAAAAATAATTGCCCCATCAACCAAAACCGTGTCGTCAGTAATGCATGTCGTCACAGTTGCTATATCCGTAGTTCTGAACTCCACTGCTTCAATGCGGTAGCGCAATGAACCATTGTTTGAGGCCACGATATTCGCACTTCGCCGATTCTTCATCAGTTCACTGATCTCCACAAAAAGGGGACTACCAACCTCGGCAAAACTCTGCACATCGCAGTGATATGGGTCGCGACCGCAATCAATGCGTTGATGTATCGCAAAGTTGAACGCAGTCATCAACTCCTCTTCGGTGGCAATCACCGATAACCCGACCAGCGAGTCTGGTGAGACCTCATTTCTGAGCGACTCACCTGTTGTCATGGCAACTGCTGCAGACAAAGTCTCTGGCACTTCACCTGTAAGTGAGGTCGTGCTTGTTCGACAAGCACCCAAACATAACAATGCGCCGATGACTAGTAGTTTTTCCATATCTCCCTCTCCAGCCAATAGTTGTGGGAATGAACTACCGCCACATGGCGTCTGAATAAAGACATCGTGTTCAAGAAACTTTTGACTATCTATGGGTCATGTGGCCCACTCGCATGCGACCGTTCCCAATTACTCACTAAAAATCTGTCAGACTTGTCAAATGACTACACCTATTTCACGTCGTATGTTCTTGACTCTCGGGGCAACGGTGGTTGTCGCTGCCTGCTCCAGTAGCGAGGAAGGACAATCTTCTGTGGCAACTGAGGTTGCTTCGACGGCCCCAGCCACAAGTCTCGCTCCACCCTCAGATCTTCCCAGTAATCCCTTTACCCTCGGTGTGGCCTCGGGTGACCCCGACACCGAGTCAGTTGTTTTATGGACACGCTTGGCTATTGATGCTCTCAATGGTGGCGCAATGCCTGATGAAGATATTGATGTTCTGTGGGAGATGTCGACTACCGAATCCTTTGATGAGATCACGATCGCTGGGATCGCTACAGCTTCGCCTCAATATGGGCACAGCATCCATGTGATTGCCGCACCAGCAAACGTCACTGGACCTCTTCACTACCGTTTCCGTCTAGGCGATTACACAAGCCCGATCGGTACGACGAGATTGAGCCCGAGCAGTGATTCATTGGAACCTCTGAAGATTGCTTCAGCCTCATGCCAAAATTGGACGGCTGGTTTTTACACGGCCTACCAGGATATGACCGAGCTCGCACCGGATCTTGTGCTCTTCCTCGGAGACTATATATATGAAGGCGGCGTTGGCTCGCTTGACAGCGGCGATGTTCGGCTTCACAATAGCGAAGAAATCAAAGATCTTGTCGCTTACCGCAATCGGTACGGCCTGTACAAAAGTGATCCCCTTCTGCAAACGGCACATCAGATGTGTCCTTGGGTTGTGACATGGGATGACCATGAAGTTGAAAACAACTATGCCTCACTGACACCTCAAGATATTGTCGATAGTGAAGAATTTGCCTCCCGACGCGCCCATGCCTATCAGGCCTGGTGGGAGCATATGCCCGTTCGCCTCGATCCTCCTATTGAGGAAAACATCACCATTTACCGTCAGATTTCATGGGGAGGACTCATCAACATGCTGGTTCTTGACGGTCGTCAATATCGCAATGATCAGGCTTGTGGTGATGCTGTTCTACAACTCACACCCGCGTGTGAAGAAGCACTTTTACCTGATCGAACCATGCTCGGTACGATGCAAGAAACTTGGGTCGCCGAAAACCTAACGAGTGAATCCACTTGGACCATACTTGCGAATCAAACTGTCATGACCGATATACGACTCGGTGCGGCCATTCTGAACTACGACCAATGGGACGGTTATGCGCCCTCGCGAGATCGGCTACTTGATGTGGTTGATTCAGCACAGGCGAAAAATCTCATAGTTCTTACCGGAGATATACATCTTGCTGGAGTCGGTCAGCTGACGACTACATCCGATCCAGAAACTCCACGAGGTATTGAATTCGTCACGACCTCAATTTCATCAAGTGGAAACGTTGATGCATCAACTGAATCTCTGTTTGTCGCCTTAACAAACATCATTGATGCTGAAGCCTCTCATAGGGGTTACATTCTGCACACCATCACACCAGAAACTTGGACCGCTCAATACCGCATTGTTGATGACGCAAAAGTTGAAAATTCGAGCGTGAGTAATTGGAAGACATTTAGCGTGACCAAAGGAAGTACCACAGTCGCTGAGATCTAAGTCACGGCAGTTGTTTAAGCACTGACGGGATCAAGGGCAGCTTGTTTGGCTAATTCTTTCTGACGCCGCTTTTCCGCAACTTGCATTCGAATGCCACCGGCGATTCCCTCGGGGTTGGTGATCGCAGTGAAAATTAGCAACACTCCACCAATGAGTGCCTCCCAGCGCCCAAACGACCCAAACATCAAATTCATGGAGTAGAAGGCAATCCCTGACGCCGCCGTGATGCCAGCAGCAACAGCACCACTCACGCTTGTAATGCCACCGAGATATGCAAACGATAGTGCAGTCAGCGATGCAATGGTTCCGTACGACAGATCAGAAACGGCACCAAATCGATACGCGATCAATGAACCACCCATGCCGGCGATAAAAGCAGACAACCCGAACATCATCATCTTCACACGGGTGTTGTTGATGCCAACTGCTGCTGCCGCCCGTTCATTGCTACGCACTGCCAACATCACCCTTCCCGAGCCACTGCGGCGAATGTTGGCGACCATCAGACACAAAATCGTCAAAACTGCCAAAAGGAAAAAGGCAAACACGGGTCTCGATGTCTTATTGCCGAACACCAATCCAAGATTCCAGTCGCCCAAAGAAGGATTAGGAATTTTTGGTCCTCCTGTATCCATTCCACCAATCACCCACGGATGCTTAAAAACAAATTCGGCAATAGTGACACCGCCGGCAAGGGTAACAATCGCCAAATTGGTACCACGTACTCTCAGGGCCGGTAGACCAACTAACACCCCGAACACCATGGCACCCAGAGACGCAAGAATCGGCGCGATCGGAAAAGGGATTCCGTAATTGGTCGCCAATTTTGACAACGCGAATCCGCCAACACCCGCGAAAGCCATTTGAGCAAGAGAAGTCTGACCACCAAAACCAATCAAAACGACGAAAGATAATGCCAAGACCGCTGCGATCAACGAACTCATAATGGCAGCGCGCCACAACGGTCCAAGGAAAAGAATGCCCGCTGACGCAATCAGAATGGGCACTCCCGCTGAAAACCACGTGACATTGGCCGGCGGAACATATGGCAGTTTCCAGCCACCCACTGAGCCACGCTCAGGCAGACGCTCACCCGACACGATCATGGTGATGATGATCACCATGAACGGCAAGCCCTCACGCATGCCGTATTCAGGCCACCAACTGAAATCGAGCTGCATTTTTGTGAAGGTGCTCTGCACCATACCGATTGCCACTCCGGTCAGCGCCGTCGGCCAGAAGTTTCGGAACTTGCCGATCAGCGCTGCACCCAAAGCGGGAATCAAAAAGCCAAATGTGAAAATGGAACCGTTCAGTTGCACGAGTGGTGACGCCAAGATGGCAATCACTGCACCAACGACTGATGAAATCACCCAGCCTGAAGCCGCCAAGAAGTCGGGTGAATGACCGAGAAGAACAGCTCCTTTTTCATTCTCGGCGGCCGCTCGCGTGGCGAGACCGAATCGAAGGTACTTACTGGCTGCCCAAACAACGACGGTGATCAGTAGCACAATACCCAACAGCCAAAGTCCGTCTCGCGGCACGCGAAGTGTTTCGGTGATCGTCACCACTTCGCGGGGCAAAATTGGATCAACTCGCATTGCAAGTTGATCAGGAAAACGTCGATCCTTCAGACCAATCATGACGATGATCAAGCCCACACTGGCTACAACGCGGGCTAAGGCCGGCGCATTTCGCAACGGACGAAATATCAACACATAAATCAACAGACCTGTCAGCCCCGCAGTCAGAATTGCCAAAACAAAAGCCCATACGAAGCCGACATCAGAACCAAAGTGATATCGATCTGGCAGACCCGGAATGGGGAACAAATAAGCCCCATTCCGGAGTTCTGCATAGACGAATGCACTCCACATCGCAATCGCGCCATAGGCAAAATTAACGATGCCAGAGCCCTGATAACTAATGATGAGACCCATTGCAAAACCAGCGATGATGGCCCCAGCGGCGCTGCCGAGCAACAAGTAAAAAAGATAATCATTCATTGATGGTTTCTCAATTTTCCTTGTTGCTCGACAACACTTAACTGATCAGGGAAGCAGCGGGATGCTGTCCCACAGTTTTCCATTTTCAACGGAAACAACAGCACCGTCTTTATATTCAGTCGCCTCAAAGACGAAAGAACAGAAAGACGAATACGTGGGGGCTGCCGCACCACATTTGAGAGGAGTAATTCCTCCGAACAAATAGAGCCCATCTGTTGTCTCCAAGAAGTCGTACAGATTCTGGCCCGACATTTCGGTACCGCCTTCCACCATTTGGGCGGCAATATCGCGGAGCGTCAATGTCAAGATGGTTCCCAGCCCACCCAGTCCGAGCGCGGTGGTCTTGACGTCAGCGGGATCGACACCCATTTCGCCAGTTTCCTCGTTCGGGATATACGGAGCCAAGATCTCCTGCAGGAGAGCCTTCTGGGGGGTGTCACGTTCAATCGTTCCACCAACGAATACCCACCCAGTTGCATCATCGCCGACTTGGCTGATGACATCGCTGTCCGCACAGATATTGGTCGTCAACACCGGCTTGGTGATTCCAGCGGTGGCATAGCCACGGATGGTTCCGATACAACCAGCGTCGGCGTAAAGCGAGATCAACAGATCTGGGTCGTCCGCATTGGCTGCCTGCATCAATCCGAGGTAGCCCGCGTCGGTTTCATTGTCTCCACCCTTGACGGCCTTCCAAGTAATTCCTGCTTTATCGAGAGCAGCTTCAACGCCTGCGGCAGTCGAGTTAGCTCCTGCGTTGTCAGCATGAATAATGCCGACGGACTTGGCCCCGTAACGCTCTTGAGCAATAACCGCCATGACGGCAGTCGTCGTCGCGTTTCCACCGGTCAAGAACAAAGCTTTTGCTGTGTTGTCGGGTGGCAAGATCGGTAGAACACCGATGACAGGAACATTTGCAGCACCGTAGGTCGCGTAATCAGGGAAAAGATCGAGTCCAAGAAGGACCAATTCAACACCCTTGCCGACTAACTCTTGAGCGCATTTCTGCGAAGTCTCTGGAGTTCCACCAGCAACACAGGTCTCAAGTTTGACTGGGCGACCACCAAAGCCGCCATGGGCATTCATGTACTCGAAGGCGGCCTCCGCAAAACGACGAAGGTCTGGAAAGTCGAGACCGTTGGGATTACCTTCGGTATTGACCATGCCGACAAGCATTTCGGGACCCGTCGGTGGACCGTCTTCGTTTGAAGGTGCTTCAGT
>SYDZ01000047.1 GCA_005801025.1 Actinomycetota bacterium | reverse complement strand
TGCCAGACCCAAGTCGTGACCGTTCCCGTATCAGGCAACGTGACCCACTCATTAAGCTGTGCCCCAGTCAAAGGATCAAACTCGGCTGGCGGAAAATACACTCGGCCGTCTGATCCTCGCGTACCTTCAAGATGACATTGCTGCAACGAAGTAAAGAAACGCGAGAGCAAAGTTCCCACAGTTCGCTTATACGGGAAGGCAACTTCCAGCGGGGCAACGAAGACACCGTTCTTCAATGAATGAGACGAAGTACCAGACACAAGGACTTGCCTATCACGCTCACGGGGTTGTCACAAAACCGACGAACTTCTTAACTCCCCCCTTTCGCCCGCTCAAATCTCTTTGCTAGTGTCGTTTCGCAGGGTCAAACTGATCCTCACAGTTCAGGGGGATAGTTATGTCGTACTCACAACGATTTGGGCGCACAATCGTCGTACTTTCACTCGTGGCAATTGCATCGGCTGGTTGTTCAAACCGCAACAGTGAAACAGTGGCCACTACCGCTGCTCCCAACCCTGGCACCGAAGCCCCGGTGACGACTGATGCGCCGAGTGCGGAGATGTTCGGCGACATGGCCAGCCCTTGTGGGCCAGCAACTGATGCAGGTGTGCCGACATTTGCTGAAGGCCAAAATGGTGGCGACACTCTCAAGCTGGGCACCCCAACTGACCACGGCTACGAGGGCAGTCCCGGTCTGACAATTGAGATGTTGGATGCGGCACGAGCCTTTGCGGACTGGTGTAACGCACAGGGCGGTATTCGTGGTCTCCAACTTGAAATCGTTGACCTTGACGGAAAACTTTTTTCGGTGCCTCCAGCGATGGAGCAAGCCTGCGACGAGGTTTTCGCCATGGTCGGTGGTGGCTGGGTTTTCGACGATCAAGTTTTCCCACGTTTTCATGAGTGCGACATGATTTCTTTTTCTGGGTACACGGTGACTGCAACGGCAGCAATGGCGGACGGAAAGATTCAGCCCATCCCCAACCCAGCAAATGAAAAGCCTACTCAATGGCTGAATTGGGCGAAGGCCACCTACCCTGAGGCCATCAAAAAGCCAGCGATCTTATACGGGGACTTTTTAACGACCAAAGCCGTCGCCGATCAGTTGGTAGCAACCATGAAGGCTGTCGGTGGATTCGGCGAACCGTTGATGATCCCGTATAACGCTGCAGGTGAGGCGAACTGGACTCCCTTTGTTCAAAAACTCAAAGAAAATAATATTTCCTACATGTCTTATGTGGGAAGCGAGTCCTATCTAGTCCTGCTCTACAAGGCAATGCGCGAGGTTGGCTATGTTCCTGAAGTCGTTTTGAACGATGCCAACTTCTACAGCAGCATTATGGTCGCTCCCGGCAACGCCGAATCAGATGAAGGATTGCTCGTTCGCACGATGTACGCCCCATTCGAAGATGCTGCCGTGTTCCCGGGCGTGACCTCTTACTTGGACATGATGGAGACCTATAACCCCGATGGGAAGATTGCCGGTCTCGGTTTGCAGACGACTTCCGCGTTTTTGATGTTTGCCACAGCGGCAAACGCTTGCCTTGACAGTAACAACAATGTTCTTGAACGAGAGTGCATTTTGGCTGCAGGTAAAACGATCACTTCCTGGACTGGGGGTGGACTACACAGCGAAACCAACCCCGCTGACAACCGCCCGCCCAAGTGTGGCATCATCATGGGTGTCAAGGGTGGAAAGTGGACTCGGATTTATCCAGTTCTTGGCTCCAGCGATGACAATGCCAATGGTTGGCACTGCGACGAAAATGGTTCAGTAGAAATCGTTGGCGATTTCGGCGATGTCACTGCTGGTCTTGATCCTACGCGACCTTAATCACTTCTTTGAATTCGGTGATCCATTGATTAAGACTGGCTACTGATGCAAGAACTGCTGACGTTCACGATCATTGGGCTGTCAACGGGTGCGATCTACGCGGTCGTGGCAAGTGGACTTGTTGTCACATATACGACTTCGGGTATTTTCAACTTGGCTCACGGTGCCACAGGGATGTTGGCGGCTTTTACCTATTGGCAATTGCGTTTCGATTGGGATCTATCGGCTCCCTTAGCGCTGTTCATCACATTGTTTATTCTCTGCCCCTTGTTTGGGCTTCTCACCGAACGAATAGTGATGCGCGGATTACAAGGTACGACCGAGGTTGTGCGTTTATCGGTCACTGTGGCCCTCTTTGCTTTCATGATCGGTCTGGCAAATACGGTGTGGCCGAGCAATGGGAGCCGAGAAGCCTTTCTTAAATTTTTTGAAGGTAACACAATCCAGATCGGTGGAATTAATGTCAGTTGGCACAAGCTCATTACTTTTGCCTGTGCCGTCGTTGTCGCCATCGTCTTGCGCTTGTTGCTTTTCCGAACTCGTATGGGTGTGGCGATGCGCGCCGTCGTTGATGATCGATCGCTCACCGAACTTAATGGAGGGCGTCCAAATCGGGTAGCAATGTTTGCCTGGGCTCTGAGTGCAATGTTGGCCGGTTTGGCTGGCATCTTGTTGGCAGGTGAACAACAACTAAATATTGAACCCCTCGTGCTGTTGGTTATCAATGCTTATGCCGCCGCCATCATCGGAGGCCTCAACAGTCTTCCCCGTACCTTTGCGGGGGCTGCAGTCCTTGGATTGCTGGATGCCTATTATCTCCAGTTCTCCGATAACTCATGGTTTCCACAATCCTTCATGGGTTTTGGATTATCTGGTATTCGTGCATCAATCCCGACCATCGTTCTCTTCGTCGCCCTTCTAGTTCGTCCGCAGTCGCGCTTGCGAGCGGGGACAGTGCGATTTCGCGAAGAGAATAAAGTGCCCAATTGGAACACCGCTATTCTCGGTGCAGTCTCTTTGATCGTCGTCGTCGTCGGCATTTCGGGCATGCTGACGCGGTCCAACACGCTATTTCTCCTCAATGGCTTCACTTTGGCCATAGTTGCACTTTCACTCGTTCCGCTCACTGGATATGCCGGACAAATGTCGCTTGCCCCGCTTACTTTTGCTGGGCTGGGCGCAGTTGCAATGTCAAAGTTGCCTGGCAATGGCAACCTGCTCACTTTGCTCGCTGCAATCACGATTGTGGCAATCGTCGGAGCTGCCGTCGCTCTCCCGGCGATACGACTCTCGGGTATTTACCTTGCTCTCTCAACAGCAGCATTCGCAGTCCTAGTGACGAAATTAATCTTCAACCAACGCCAGACTTTTATGAGTGGCAATATCTCCGTACCGATTCTTAACATTCCGTTTATTGATATCAACTCCCCTCGGGGTCGATTGATACTCAGTGCCACTGCTTTTTCACTGCTCGGCCTTGGCGTCATTGGGCTCCGACGAAGCCGTTTGGGGCGCCGTTTGATCGCCCTCAAAGATTCACCCGTAGCAGCCGCAACCCTCGGTATGAATCTGACTCAAACCAAATTGGCGGCATTCGCTATTTCTGCGGGGATTGCCGCATGCGCAGGTGCCCTCGCTGGCGACAAGGTCAGTCCTCAACAATATGAATTCACGCAAAGTTTACCGATTGTGTTGTTGGCGGTTGTCGGCGGAGTGGGCACAGTCGGGGGCGCTCTCTTCGGTGGTTTGTTACTGGGTGGCAACGCAGTTCTCGCTAACGCCGTACCGAGCCTGAATAACCTCACCAAGATCATGCCAGGACTGACTGGAATTACTTTGGGTCGTCAACCAAATGGCGCAACCCCTCAGATTTCTGAGAAATTCAGACCACTCCTCAATCGTTGGGGACTCATTTCTTTCTCAGCTCTCGGTGGCGTAGGGATCTGGGCACTCGATGCCCTACGAGTGATCTCCCATTGGGCATTTTTCATCGGCGGTGTGTTTTGGTTTTTAGCAGTGATGCCAAATCTCATCGCCATCGTCGATGGAACCTCTCTGCGTCGCTGGTGGGCTAGTGCGATTGCTCTGACTGGCCTAGCCATTTCCCTTGGTGTCGACTGGGATCAAGCAGTTGATTCAACGGGTAAGCGTTTGTTATCGCTGATCTTATTGGTGGCGATCTTCGGCGTCGGCACTCAGCGCGTTGCAGAAAATGCACCTCACATCCACCGCTCATCACCGGATCTCGTCGGGCTTGATGTGGTGCTCTCGACTGATGAGTTGGATCATGTTGAACGCGAATTAGGGGTGACTCTCTAATGACACTTCTCGAAATTTATATAAATTCATTCGAAACTGACGAAGAATTGGCAATTAGGGGTGACTCTCTAATGACACTTCTCGAAATTACACCGCGCTTTGTCCAAAGAGCCATACGTCAGATTAGGGGTGACTCTCTAATGACACTTCTCGAAATTCGTCAGGTTATGGTTCGCTTCGGTGGAGTG
>SYDZ01000046.1 GCA_005801025.1 Actinomycetota bacterium | reverse complement strand
CTGATTCAGCCCAATACTCAACATTGCCGACGGGTAGGCGGTCAGGGATGAACGTCGTGGTGAGGGTCTGCTCGCCTCCGAGCACGGCAGCGATTCCCCACAAGGTGAGACCGAAGAGTCCGAAAAAACCGATACCTGCCACAACTGGTCGAACGGCTCTGCCAACTGGTGAACGAAATCTAGACCGAGCCATGATGTGAGTCTGCCGAGAAGGCTGGCAACTTCTGAAATCGTTCCTCGGATTTCTCAGATTTTTGAAATATGTGACCTGTCTTGAGTCTGTCAATGTGTGGTCAAGACCCTTCAGGGCGTAGGGTTTCTTCCTTGTGAAGAGGCCATACCGAGTTGTCGTTGCCAAGCCTGGACTTGATGGGCATGACAGAGGCGCTAAGACAATCACTAGAGCGCTCCGAGACCACGGGTTCGAGGTCATCTATACGGGGCTTCACCAGACTCCCGAGCAAATCGCTGAAACTGCTTTGCAAGAAGATGTTGATGCGGTGGGATTGTCACTGTTGTCTGGGGCCCATCTGACGCTGTTCCCACGGGTGATGGAAGAACTGAGGAATCGCAATATGGAGGAGGCCTTAATTTTTGGTGGGGGAGTGATTCCAGATGCCGATGCACGCGCCTTGCGTGAGCAAGGGGTATCGGAAATTTTCGGTCCCGGATCATCTTTGAAAGCCATCGCCCAGTGGTTGGAAATCGCTCTGGACGCACGAGAAGACGCAAGTGAGTGAGAGGAAAGATCTAGATGGACTTGTTTGAATATCAGGGTAAGCAGTACTTTGCCCGTTTCGATATCCCAGTCAGTCGGGGAGGCGCCGCCACAACAGTGGATGAGGCGCTCAAAGTTGCGGATGCGTCTGGTTATCCAGTCGTCGTCAAGGCTCAGGTGCAAGTTGGTGGACGCGGCAAGGCGGGTGGCATCAAGTTGGCTAGTAACGCTGAAGAAGCGCGCTTGCATGCCAACAACATTCTCGGTATGGACATCAAGGGTCATGTCGTGAAATGTGTGTGGGTTGAAAATGCCAGTGACATTGACGAGGAGTATTACGCCTCATTCACACTTGATCGTGGCGCCAAAAAACATTTGTTGATGTTGTCAGCGCAAGGTGGCATTGAGATTGAAGTGGTAGCTGAAAAAGATCCTGACGCAATTATCAAATTGCACATTGATCCAGTTGATGGTTTATCGCCGGCAGCAGCACACAAAGCCGCCGTTGACGCCAAGATTCCCGCTCAGGCCGTTGCTGGCGTGGCCAAGATCTTGGTGCAGTTATATCGTTGTTTCACCGAAGGCGACTGTGACCTCGCCGAAATCAACCCATTGATCTTGAAGCCGACTGGCGAAGTGCATGCGTTGGATGCCAAGGTAACCCTTGACGACAATGCAGCGTTTCGTCATCCTGAATGGGACGAATATCGTGCCACTGAAGAACTTGATGCGCGTGAACAATTAGCTCGTACTCATGGTCTGCAGTACATCGGTCTTGATGGAACTGTTGGCATTATCGCTAACGGTGCTGGTCTTGCAATGAGCACATTGGACGTTGTCAATCAAGTCGGTGGCACGGCAGCCAACTTTTTGGACATCGGCGGTGGTGCTAGTGCTGATGTGATGGCCGCGGCCCTTGAGGTCATCAACTTCGATGAAAAAGTCACGTCAATTTTCATCAACATCTTCGGTGGTATTACTCGTGGTGAAGAAGTCGCCAAGGGAATTGTCGAGGCATTGTCGCGCGTGACCTTAAAGGCACCGATTGTGATTCGTCTCGACGGAACAAACGCCGAAGAAGGACGCAAGATTTTGGCTGACGCCGGAATCCCCGAGTCCACATTGATCTCCAAGCCCACCATGCTCGAAGCAGCTCGCGCTGCTGTCGCGATTTCGAACGGTAAGTGAACCCATGGCAATTTTCGTAAACAAAGACACCAAGGTCATCGTGCAAGGCCTCACTGGTGGCCAAGGCAAATATCACGGGCTGCGTAATCAGGCCTACGGCACCCAAGTTGTTGGCGGAGTGACACCAGGCAAGGGTGGTACCGATGTTGAAGGCATTCCAGTTTTCGACTCAGTTTCGCAAGCCGTTGCTGCAACTGGCGCAGACGCATCTTTTATCGCTGTGCCACCGAAGGCTGCACCGGCAGCGATCTTGGAAGCGGCGGCGGCGGGTATTCGTTTCATCGTGTGCATCACCGAAGGTATTCCCGCTCAAGATGAAGCCAAGGTTTTCAACACACTGGTACGCGATTATCCGAAGACACGGTTACTCGGTCCAAACTGTCCTGGCATCATCAGCCCAGGCAAATGCAATATCGGAATCACTGCTGGTGAAATTGCCGAACTGCCTCAGGCAGGTAAGAAAAATGTCGGCATTGTCAGCCGTTCAGGCACCTTGACATATCAGGCTCTGTACGAACTCAAGCAGCGTGGCATCGGTGTCAGTACTTGTGTTGGTATTGGTGGAGACCCAGTGCCGGGTACCAACTTCATTGATTGCTTGCGCGAATTTCAAAATGATCCAGAGACTGACGCGATCATCATGATCGGTGAAATTGGTGGTTCGGCTGAAGAAGAAGCCGCTGAGTTCATCAAGGCACATGTCACGAAACCGATGAGTGCCTATATCGCTGGTGTCACTGCACCAGCGGGCAAGAAAATGGGTCACGCAGGCGCCATCGTCTCGGGCGGTAAGGGAACTGCTCAGGGCAAGATGGATGCATTGCGAGGTGCTGGTGTCAAGGTGGGCAACAACCCCACTGAGGCTGGCGATTTGATGGCCGAAATTATTGCTGCCCTTGGCTAACAAACTTTAAAGAAACTGATCTGCGACATTTGCTGGTCTGGGGCTATTGTCAAGCAATGCCCACCGCATTACTGAGTGTTTTCGATAAGACCGGCATCGTTGAACTGGCCACCGCTTTGTCGGAGGCTGGTTGGGATCTCGTTTCCAGCGGAGGAACAGCCAAGGCATTACATGAGGCTGGCCTCGTGGTCACTGATGTGGCAGACCTCACCGGTTACCCAGCGATGTTGGGACACCGCGTGGTGACATTGCATCCGACTGTGCACGCCGGAATATTGGCCGATCTTGACGAAGCCTCACATGTGGCCGATCTCAAAACCCACAACATTGCGCCGATCGCTTTGGTCGTTGTCAACCTGTATCCATTTTCAGATAATCCAAGCATTGAACTGATTGATATCGGCGGTCCAACGCTGGTACGTGGAGCGGCCAAGAATCACGCGCATGTTGCAGTCGTTGTGCGGCCAAGTGATTATTCGCGAGTGATCGCCGAGATCCGGAGTACGGGGGCAGTGTCTGTGCGTACTCGCCAAGATTTAGCCTCAATCGCTTTTACAGAAATTGCTCACTATGACATTGCCATTGCGCGTTGGATGGTCGCACAAGAATCTGCCGATGAATCGCTGCCAGAACATTTGTTGATTGGCACGACGCGAGCTCAAGAGTTGCGTTACGGGGAGAATCCGCATCAATCGGGAGCACGTTATCGCTTTGATGGGGCCACGAGTTGGTGGGACACAGCGGTGCAACACGGTGGTAAGGAGTTGAGCTATCTCAACTTGTATGACACTGAAGCGGCGTGGCGATTGGTGAATCAATTTGCGAGTGCATCGTGTGTCATTGTGAAGCACGCCAATCCGTGCGGTGTTGCGATGTCCACACAAGGTTCAATAGCAGAAGCGTATTCGCTGGCCAACGCCTGCGATCCGGTGAGTGCCTTCGGCGGAATTGTGGCAGTGAACCGTGCTGTCTCGCGCGAGATGGCCCAAGCACTTGCTCCAGTGTTCACAGAGGTTGTCGTTGCTCCATCATTTGATGCCGATGCGCTTGAAGTTCTATTGGCAAAGAAAAATCTGCGAGTGATCTCTGCATCGGTACCTTCTGCGCGTCGCTTAGATATTCGCTCAATAGATGGAGGACTTTTAGTGCAAAACGCTGATGCTGTGAATCTTGATCGGAGTACTTGGAAAGTTGTCACTCAAAACCGACCAACTGCGGCGCAATGGAATGATCTTACTTTTGCTTGGCAGGTATGTGCTGTGGTGAGTTCTAACGCCATCGTATTCGCCAAGGATCAACAAGCTTTTGGCATCGGAGCGGGTCAACAAAATCGCCTGGACTCAGCACGAATTGCGGCCGAGCGTTCGGCTGGACGAGCACTTGGCGGAGTGTGTGCTAGTGACGCGTTTTTCCCATTCCGTGATGGTCTCGATGCCACGGTAGCGGCTGGGATAAAGGCTGTGATTCAGCCCGGTGGAAGTGTGCGCGACGAAGAAGTCATTGCTGCTGCCGATGACCATGGCATTGCCATGGTCTTTACGTCGGAGCGCCACTTCAAGCACTAATACTTTTTGCCCTCTAAACTGTCCTGATGGCGCGCATCTCCGACCTCATCGCTGCTGGTCGTACTTACTCCTTTGAATTTTTCCCACCGCAATCTCAGGCGGCTCAAATGTCTTTGGGTCGTGCTATCGCCGAACTTTCTCCTTTAGCTCCGAGTTTTGTCAGCGTGACATACGGCGCAGGTGGCAGTACACGCGAACGCACCCGTGAAGTTGTGACATGGGTGCGCAAAGAAACCGACATCACGCCGATGGCCCATCTCACGTGCCAAGGTCATCGTCGAAGCGAAATCAAAGAGATTCGTGATAACTATGCCGATGCTGGCATCGAAAATATCTTGGCTCTTGGCGGCGACGTGCCATTAGACGGGGAAGTTCAGCCCAGCGACTACACATTCGCCAGTGATTTACTGGACGATGTTCTCGCGGATGGACGTTTTTCAGTGGGTGTTGCGGCCCACCCAGAACTTCATCCGCGATCACCAGATCGCGCAACTGATCGCCGATACTTAGCAGCCAAACTTGGCCGCTCAGATTTCGCTATTACCCAATTCTTTTTTGAGGTTGATGTCTATGTTCGCATGGTTGATGAACTGCGGGCCTTGGGCGTCGAAAAGCCCGTTCTTCCAGGGATCATGCCAGTGACCAACAAGAGTCAGATTTTGCGCATGGCAGCGATGTCTGGTGCCGCCTTTCCCGACTGGTTGGCACAGCGTTTGGAGGCCTTTGAAGACCCCGAAGATATTCGTCGTGTCGGTGTTGAAGCAGCGACTGAATTAGGTCAAGCATTGTTAGACGCTGGCGCTCCGGGATTGCACTTTTATACCTTGAACCGCAGTACGGCCACGCGTGAGATTTATGCCAACTTGGGTCTTCCCTTCAAGCAATAGCAAAACTTGCTGGTGACCTATATGGTTGAGCCATGATCACATACGACAAGATTTATATCAACGGTGCATGGGTTCCCTCGCAAGGTCAGGGCGTCCTCGAAGTCACCAACTCGGCGACCGAAGAAATCATCGCCACAATCCCCGATGGAACTGCTGGTGATGTTGATCAGGCTGTGGCTGCGGCTCGGGCAGCCTTTGCGGCTTGGAGCAATCTGCCTAAGGAAACTCGCGCCGAGTACTTGATGAAGATTTACGCTGGCCTAGAAGAGCGAACACAAGAAATTGCTGAAGCAATCGCTCGTGAAGTTGGAATGCCGGTGGGCATGTCCACGATGATTCAGGTGGGTCTGCCAAAGGGCAACTTCGCTATTGCTGCTGGCTTGTTATCAACCTATGAATTTGAGCAACAGATCGGCAACTCACTTGTCGTTCGTGAGCCACTTGGTGTCGTGGGATGTATTACGCCCTGGAACTATCCGTTACATCAGATCGCTTTGAAGATTGCGCCAGCAATGGCGGCGGGCAACACGGTTGTTGTCAAGCCATCGGAAGTTGCTCCGATCAATGCGTTCATGCTCGCCGAGATCATCCACGCCGCTGGCGTGCCGGCGGGCGTTTTCAACTTGGTCACTGGTGTCGGTCCAGTTGTTGGCGAAGCCATTGCTGCTCACCCTGGTGTTGACATGGTCAGTTTCACGGGCTCAACTCGCGCTGGCAAGCGTGTTGCTGTTGTGGCTGCAGAAAATGTGAAGAAGGTTTCACTTGAACTCGGTGGCAAGAGTCCAAATCTGATTCTCGATGATCTTGACGAAGCTGGTTTCGCCAAAGCTGTTGGCGCTGGTGTTGGCAAGTGTTTCGCTAACTCTGGTCAAACCTGCAGCGCTCTAACTCGCATGTTGGTCCCACGCAATCGCTTGGCTGCCGCCGAGCAGATTGCCGCCGCCGCCGCCGCGAAGTTCACCACTGGTGATCCGTTTGACGCGGCTTCACGTTTAGGACCTTTGGTTTCAGCCGTGCAGCGCGACCGCGTTCGGGGCTTCATCCAAACTGGTATTGACGAAGGGGCCACACTCGTGATGGGTGGCGCGGCAGTACCGGAAGGTCTTGACATCGGCTTTTATGTTCAGCCCACAATCTTTTCTGGTGTGACTCGAGAGATGACGATTTTCACCGAGGAGATCTTTGGGCCCGTGTTGTCGATCATTGCCTATGACAGTGAAGAAGAAGCCATTGACATCGCTAACGACACTGTCTACGGTCTTGCCGCTGGCGTCTGGGGCAGTGATGTGGAACACGCCAAGAAGGTTGCTCGGCGGCTTCAGGCAGGTCAGGTCGAGGTCAACGGCGGATCGTTCAACATCGCAGCGCCATTTGGTGGTTACAAGCAGAGTGGACTTGGACGTGAAGGTGGCACGTTCGGACTTGAAGAGTTCTGCGAAGTGAAAGCAATGCAACTCTGATTCACGGCAGACTTGGGATCTGATGGCCCCGACAACTGAAACTTCGCGATCACAACAGATCAGTCGTGTGCCGTATCTCCCTGGCCTTGACGGTCTGCGTGCTCTTGCCGTCATAGCGGTGATCATCTATCACGCCAACTCGGACTGGCTGCCCGGCGGATTTCTTGGTGTTGAGGTCTTCTTTGTCATCAGTGGATATTTGATCACCCTGTTGCTCGTCGCTGAGGAAGAACGCACAGGGAGGGTGAGTCTGCGCGGCTTCTGGTTGCGCCGGGCGCGCCGTTTGCTGCCGGCATTATTCACAATGATGGTGCTGTTGATCATGTGGACATCGGTGCGCGAGCGCGAATCGCTTGGTTCATTGCGGGGTGACGTGATTGCGGGAACTTTGTACGGCTCAAACTGGTTTCAGGTCTGGCAGGGAGCGGGCTACACAGCGGCTAATGATTTTGCGCCGTTGCGCCATTTGTGGTCACTTGGAGTTGAAGAGCAGTTTTACCTTGT
>SYDZ01000045.1 GCA_005801025.1 Actinomycetota bacterium | reverse complement strand
GTCACTTTCGATGTCAAACCAGTTGATTCGTGGATCCCGACGGAACCAGCGCTCTTGACGAACTGCGAACTGACGAGTTTTCACGACGATGGTGGCAATGACTTCTTCAAGTGACATGCGCCCCTCAATGTGTTCAACCATCTCCTTGTAACCCAAAGCCTGCAGGGCTGTTGGAGACAGACCTTGAGTGAGAAGATTCTCTACTTCGGCTGGCAGTCCCCGCTCAATCATCACTCGGACGCGCTCTTCAATACGTCTCGCTAAAACATCGCGGGGCCAGCGCAAAGCGACTTGTTGGACCTCGCTCGCAGGGTAAGTATCCACGCCCGGACCAAAGGAAGAAAAAGGGCGCCCACTCCCCTCACACACTTCTAGGGCACGAATGATTCTCCGCGAATTACTCGGCTCCATCTTGCTCCCCGCCGTGGGATCAAGATGGCAGAGACGTTGATGCAAGGCTTGAGATCCAAGAGTGATCAACTCATCATCAAGTCGCTCCCGAACCTCGGGCCACTGACCAGGCAAGGTCAAACCGTCAACCACAGCGCGCACATACAGTCCGGTCCCGCCGACGAGAAGTGCCCTTCCACCACGGCTCGTGATCTCGTCAACCGCATGTCGATAGGCGACTTGAAATTGTGCCACCGTAAATGCTTGCGTGGCATCCACTAAGTCGATGAGATGGTGTCGCACCAAAGCTTGTTCGCTGACGGTCGGCTTAGCAGTTCCGATATCCATTCCGCGATACACCTGCATGGCATCAATGGACAGCAGTTCAATACCCAAATCACGACCAGCGTCAGATGTCGCCAAAGCCATTGCCAACGATGATTTTCCACTGGCTGTGGGGCCCAATATGACCAATGAACGAAACGTCATCAAATCCTCACAGCGAAGCGACTGGAATACGTACTTTGTGCAAGGGGTCTGCCGTGACTTCAACGAGCACACCACGCAAATGGTGCGGTGCGGCACTGGTGATTTCCACCAAACCGTAACTTCCCGTGCGGATTGGTTCTGTCGGAGTGAAGTGCACCACTTTATTCTGGCGAGTACGAGCTTGGTAGACCACAGGGTTGCGCCGTGAAGGTCCTTCAATCAAAACGTCTTCAATTCGTCCAATACGTGCTTCGTGCTTGAGCACGGCCGAATGTTCAACGACGACACGCAGGCGGGCATATCGATCGGCTATGACGACTGGATCTACAAAAAGATCTGTCATGCGCTCCGCCTCAGTGCCCTCACGCGGCGAAAACATGTAGGTATAGGCGTAGTCATATTCGGCTGCTGCCGACACCTCAAGAGTCTGTTGAAAGTCTGCCTCTGTTTCACCAGGAAAGCCGACAATGATGTCCGTGCTAATTGCAAGGTCAGCAATGAGTCCCCTGGCTTCAACGATTTTTTCCAGATAACGCCGCGCCGAGTAACCACGGTGCATCATCGCCAAAATGCGATCACTCCCTGATTGCAATGGATAATGGAGATGCTCGCAGACCGAAGAAACCTCTGCCATCGTGGCGAAAGTCTCCGGCCGCATGTCTTTGGGATGTGGACTCACAAATCGCAAGCGACGAAGACCTTCAATATTGCCAACCTCGCGTAACAGTTCACTAAATCGCGGCGCAGCGGAAACAGATTCGCCGGATCGGCGCTTATCCAACTGCAGATCACGTCCGTAACTATTCACGTTTTGACCCAACAGCGTTACCTCTGTGACACCTTGGGAGACCAACAGTCGAACTTCATTGACAATGTCCTCGTATGGGCGACTGATTTCTGCTCCGCGTACTGCGGGAACGATGCAAAAAGCACAGGAATTATCACAACCAATTTGAATAGTGACCCAGGCGTCGTACGAATTTACCCTTTTGGCAGGAAGAGCAGAAGGGAACATGGCATGGTCGTCAAGAACTGCTTCTTGAAGGATCTCTGTCACTGGGCCTGAGGTGCGCGCTTGCTCAACGAGTTCAGCGGCGCGATGGACATTGTGGGTTCCCATCACGACATCAACCCACGGGGCGCGGTCGCGCACTATGTCGCGATCCTTTTGCGCTAAGCAACCAGAGACCACGATCTGGCGACCTTCACGAGCGTCTTTCCAGCGTTTCAACATTCCGAGATTGCCGTACAACTTGTTATCTGCGTTTTCACGAATACAGCATGTGTTCAGGACAACGATGTCCGCATCCTCTTCATCCTGCACAGGTACTAGGCCATCAGTCTCCAAAAGACCGGAAATTCGCTCCGAATCATGGTCGTTCATCTGACACCCGAAGGTTCTGACGACATAAGAGCGTTCTTCTCGTTGCGACATAACGGTGTCAGGATACCCGTGAAGGAGACATCTATCGGTCAGAAGACGCTAGTCAACAAAATCTCTCAGAGTCCTGCTCGCAGTCACATGTCGCAAGCGGAACAAAGTACGGACTTCAATCTGGCGGACACGCTCGCGGGTGATGTTAAAGGCTTGCCCAACCTCCTCCAGAGTGGCGTTTTCTCCGCCACCAAGCCCAAAACGCATCCTCATGACTTCTTTCTCACGCTCTGGGAGATCATTCAGTACGAGTTGCAGGGCCTCGCGTAAATCTTCATATTGCAACCCATCACTTGGGTCGACGCTGTCTGTCGACGCCAAATTGTCAGCATAGGTTGCATCCCCCTCACCACGTGTCGGTTGATCAAGGCTTTTAGTATCAGCAGCAAGACTGAAATACTCAGCCACTTTGCCCGGAGTTTCTCCAAGTACTTGCGCGATTTCAATCAATGACGGTTCACGCTGAAGCTTCTGCGACAACTCTCGTTGCACGCGTAATGCCCGATTGATGCTCTCCATTGCATGCGCCGGGATCCGAATATTACGCGTCTCTTCAGCTACCGCGCGAGCTATGGACTGTTTAATCCACCATGTTGCATATGTAGAAAATTTAAAACCGCGGGTGTAGTCATACTTCTCAACAGCGCGGATAAGACCAATATTTCCGCTTTGAATCGCATCCGCCAAAGGCATTGATGAACGCGCATAGCGCTTGGCGATACTGACGACTAAACGTAGGTTGGCCTGTGTCATTTCTTCACGCGCTTTTCGTCCGTTATCAATCAGGCGCTTCAGCCGACGTCGATCCAAAACGGAAACATCATCACCTAAAGCCAGCAATTCAGCCTGCGCTTGAACACCATCGGTCATACGACGGCCAAGAAATCTCTCCTGATCAACTGTCAATAATGTAATGCGACTGATTTCTTGCAAATACAGGCGGACAGCATCCTGACTTCCCGAGTCTCGTTCTATTCGTGATGCGGGGCGGTTCGTGCTGGTAGCTCCTTTGCCTGGACCTATGACCGAACCTTGCAGTTGTGGCCGGCGCATTTCGCCACTGTCATCAAGATCAAATGACTGATCAACCGCAATACCAGAATCTTCAATGGCCTCCCGCACGGCGTCAATCACAGCAGGTGATAATTCAACGTCGTGAAGAACATCAACGATTTCTTCTGTTGACAATTCTCCGCGACGACGACCGTACGCCAAGAGACCAGTCCACTCGCGCAAGTCAATCCCCGGCACCGGCACTGAGGTCACATCGAGAGGTGCATCACAAGATTCGGCCCTGTCAAAAGTCACCCTTACCCCCGAATTGTAGTTCCCCTAATACCTAGCCACCTTAGCAATGACTCAGCAGCCACAAAACCAGTTTTCGGATCGTCAAGTTTCTCAAGTTCTAAACGCGCCGCGCGATCTTCGAGAATCTCCGCAGGGTCAACGATGCCAGTGCGCTGACTCAATGTTCGACGTACGCCAACCGCGATCAAACTGAGAGCAACCGATGGCGGATCAATGTCGATATCTGCGACAGCGGCGCGTTCTAAAAGTTCACGCACTTCAGGATCTGCGCTCGCCAAGGCGTTATTCAGCAGCGAGCCTTGCTCAACTTCAGCGGCACGAGCCACATTGAGGAATGCTCGGCGTGGAACCTCCGAGTAGAACAGATCTTCAATCAACCACGGCGCGATGGCATCCCATGTCTGCAGTAATAATGCGATGGCTATGAATTCGGCGCTATCACCGTCACCCGAGGCACGAGGTGCGGGTGTAGCAACGACGGGTTGAGTTGAACGACGTTCGGCCAGGCGAGTCAAATCGGCGACGGGAAGACCAACAATGGTCGCCACTTCGCCGGCATATAGTTTGCGGACATTGACATCGGGATGCTCATTAATCACCTGCATTGCGAGAGAGGCCAATCGAGCCCGATCTTCAGGAGTTCGAAGCGGTTGAGCGGCGATGACTCTGTCCAATCTGAAACGAAGAAATGGCACAGCATCTTTGATCGCTAAGGCCAGCGCCTCGGGATCCGAACTGGCTAAATCACCCGGGTCTTTGCCGTCAGGGAATCGCGCCACAGATACTCGTACCTGATATTTCTTTTCCCAAGCGTAGAACTTCTCGGCCGCACCTTGACCCGCCTTATCGGCGTCAAAAGCCAACACGACTTTTGTGGCAAACCGCTTCATCATTCTGACATGCTCTTCGGTCAGCGATGTCCCGCATGTGGCTACCGCACGCGGCACACCCGAACGGTGAAAACCGATGACATCGGTATAGCCCTCGCAGACGATGACTTGATCATCTTTGACGACATCGCTTTTGGCCCAATTCATACCGTATAACGTTTTGGATTTGAAGTAAATTTTGGTTTCTGCAGAGTTCTTGTATTTGGCTGGATCAGTGCTCCCAGGAAGAATGCGTCCACCGAAGGCAACAGCATCTCCGTTGTCGCTAAAAATCGGGAACATGATTCGAGCGCGAAACGAATCTTGAAGACGGTTGGATTTATTCGTGAAAGCCAGACCTACATCACTCAGCACATCAGCCTTGAAACCTTGCTCCGTGAGATGACTGCTTAAAGCATCCCATTCGTCGGGGGCATAGCCCAAACGAAACTGGCGAGCAACATCTCCCGCTAATCCCCTATCGCGTAAATACTCACGAGCAGAACGCGCATCAGACGATTTCAGTAGGCGTTGGTGATACCACTCAACCGCCGACTCCATGGCGCCGAGTAATTGTTTACGCCGAGAACGATCTTGACCTTCGCCACCCGTGGTGTAGGTCAGGACAATATTTGAACGCGCAGCCAATTTTTCAACCGAAGCCGGAAAGTCAATATGTTCAATCTCTTGCACAAAAGTGAAGACATCCCCAGCCGCTTGGCAACCGAAACATTTGTAGCGCGATGTTTCTTCACGCACGTTGAATGAACCACTTTTCTCGGCGTGGAACGGACACAAACCAACCCAGTTGCGACCTGTTTTGCGTAACGCTACATATCCCTGGATGACTTCAACAATTGAGGTGGCAGCCCGCACCCGCTCAATGTCCTCTTCCACAAAACCCATGTGGACAGGCTAATGCATGGGTGGCTGAGCAGATTGAGCGCGATCGGCTCTGATCGACAAAACGACAGCAAGGAACATAACCACGACAATCACAGCAAGGGAAATCGCTGTCGGGATGTGGTACCACTCAACAATGATCATCTTGATCCCAACAAAAGCCAAGATCACCGAGAGTCCCTCTTTGAGGTATCTGAACCGAGCATGGGCATCGGCCAATAGGAAATACAACGCTCGTAGCCCGAGAATGGCGAAGGCATTGGAAGAAAAGACAATGAACTGTTCACGACTGACGACCAAGACTGCAGGTACCGAGTCCACTGCAAAAATGACATCGGTGAATTCAATCAATAGCAGAACCGCAAATAAGGGAGTCGCAAGACGCACCCCATTTTTACGGGTGAAGAGTTTCTGACCATCAAGTTCTGGAGTGCTTGGGACAACGCGATTCACAAATTTCATGAACCGACCCTCGGACGGATTGCTCGAGTTCTCAGGTTCAATCACTAACTTGACTGCGGTATACAACAAGAAGGCTCCGAAAATGTACAGCACCCAAGTGAACTTCTCAATCAATGTGACGCCAGCAAAAATGAAGACCGCACGCAACGCAAGAGCACCGAAGATGCCCCAAAAAAGAACCCGATGCTGATACTTCAACGGAATCTTGTAGAAACTCAAAATCAGAGCCCAAACAAACACGTTGTCAATACTCAAACTTTTTTCAATCAGATAACCACTAATGTATTCACCCGCTGCCGCACCCCCGAAGCCCCACGCAACGATTCCAGTGAAAGCCAAGCCCAGCGAAATCCAAACAGCGCTTTCAATCAGTGCTTCTCGTGGACCGACATCATGGGCTTTGCGATGAATAACCAGAATGTCAACGGCCAACAGTAGAGAGATAAAACCTAACAGCGCCACCCAAGCCCAGCCCGGAATTGAGAGATCAACAAAATTGCTTGTATCTGATGCTTCGGAGATTAAGTACACAATGACTGATCTTAGGACACGAGTGCTCTTGCTGAAAGTCAGGACTATTTGGTTTCCGTCTTTTTCTTTCCAGCGCTCGCAAGAATTGACTGCGCAACAGCTAAACGAGCGATCGGCACTCTGAACGGGGAGCAACTGACATAATCAAGACCAGCGCGATAGAACAGATCAATGGACTCTGGATCACCGCCGTGTTCACCGCACACACCCAACTTGATACCTGGCTTGGCAGCACGGCCACGTTGAGCGGCAGTTTCCACCAATTCACCCACTCCGTCTGGGTCAATAGTTTCAAATGGATTGCGCTTGAGTAAACCATTTTCCAGGTAGGCCGGCATCATCCGACTTTCAACATCGTCACGGCTGAAACCGAATGTCATCTGCGTGAGGTCATTGGTTCCAAAGCTGAAAAAGTCGGCTTCTTGCGCTAACTGATCTGCTCGCAATGCTGCGCGCGGAGTTTCAATCATGGTTCCGATGGAGACCCTTGGTTTTTTCGCCGATCCCTGAGTGGCGTCAGCGATTCCCTTCACCACCCATGAACGAGCTAACGCCAATTCTTCGCGAGTCACCGTGAGCGGGATCATGACTTCGACAATCGGTTTGCCACCTTTGGCGACGCGATCAGCGGCAGCTTCCATTAACGCCTGTACCTGCATCGCATAGAGACCAGGCTTGACGACTCCGAGACGCACACCACGAGTACCCAGCATCGGGTTGTGTTCTGACCACTCGTGGGCGACCTTCAGCAACTGCTCTTGTTCGCTGGACCAAGCGCCGGCAACCGCTGTGGCTTTTTCAATTTCCAATTCATGAACATTGGGAAGGAACTCGTGAAGCGGTGGATCCAAAAGACGCACGGTCACCGGCAGACCGTCCATGGCCTTCAAGATGTCGACGAAGTCCTTCTTTTGAACTTTGCGTAATTCTTCGAGCGCTTTAGCTTCATCGGCCGGGGTTTGAGCCAAAATCATGCGTCGCACGACGGGCAACCGATCGGGAGCCAAGAACATGTGCTCGGTGCGACACAGCCCAATACCTTGTGCACCCAATGTGCGGGCGTTAGCCGCTTCTACGCCCGTGTCGGCGTTAGCGCGCACCGCCATCTTGCCCTTACGAACTTGATCGCACCATTGCAAAATAATGTCAAATTCTTTGGGCGGTGTGGCTTGCGATAACGCCAGTGATCCAACAACAACTTCACCTGTGGTGCCATCCAACGAAATAATGTCACCCTCGACAACGGTGACCGACCCAGCAGTGAACTTTTTCCCATCAATTTTGATTGCCTCAGCACCAACCACGGCAGGGGTTCCCCAGCCACGTGCGACAACGGCGGCATGGCTGACAAGCCCACCGCGGGCCGTCAGAATGCCTTCAGCGATCATCATCCCATGCACATCTTCCGGACTGGTTTCGCTTCGCACCAAAATCACTTTTTCTCCGCGATCAGATGCATCCACGGCATCATCGGCGGTGAAATACACCTTGCCAACTGCCGCGCCAGGCGAGGCTGCTAATCCTTTAGCCATCACCTTTTTCACTCCCGCTTCAAACTGCGGATGTAAAACCTGATCAAGATGTTCAGCGGCCACTCGAGTGATGGCTTCTTCACGAGAAATCTTCCACACACCCTTAGGGCCCTTGGTGCCCTTGGTCATGTCCACAGCCATACGCAACGAGGCCGCTCCAGTGCGCTTACCGACGCGTGTCTGCAACATCCACAACCTGCCCTGTTCAATCGTGAACTCGGTGTCGCACATGTCTTTGTAGTGCGCCTCAAGGCGCAGAAAAACACCCATCAATTCGGCGTGAATCTTCGGGAACTGAGATTTCAAGGCATCAAGATCTTCAGTGTTACGAATACCGGCAACAACGTCTTCGCCCTGTGCGTTGATGAGGAAGTCACCGTATGGAACATTTTCTCCAGTTGCTGCGTTACGCGTAAATCCCACTCCAGTACCAGAATTTTCATCACGGTTACCAAAAACCATGGCTTGCACATTGACGGCAGTCCCTAAATCGTGAGCAATCTTTTCACGCACGCGGTATGCAATAGCGCGCGATCCATTCCAACTTTTAAAAACGGCTTCAACTGCTCCGCGCAATTGCGCCTCGGGCTTTTGCGGAAATGCCTTGCCAGTTTCCTTTTTCACTACTGCCAAGTACCGAACACATAATTCTTTGAGTGCGACAGAAGTAAGCTCAGAATCAGTCTTGACTTTGGCTTGATCTTTTGCTGCCTCAAGCGGATGCTCAAAATGCGATCCTTCAACGCCCAAAACAATTCGTCCATACATCGCGATAAAACGGCGATACGAGTCATAGGCAAAACGCTCGTTTCCCGTCGCGCGGGCAAGACCTTTCACGCTTTGGTCGTTCAAACCCAAGTTGAGGACGGTGTCCATCATGCCTGGCATGGAAAACTTTGCCCCAGAGCGCACACTCACCAATAACGGATCACTTGGATCGCCAAGTTTGCGCTTCATGGCTTTTTCAAGTTTTGTGATGTGCGACTTGATTTCGGCATCAATGCTCCTAGGCCATCCACCCACCATGTAGTCGCGACAAGCATCGGTACTGATGGTGAAACCAGGAGGAACGGGAAGACTCAAAACACTGGTCATCTCCGCCAGATTGGCGCCCTTTCCTCCCAGCAGATCTTTCATCTGCATCGGAGGACGGCGGTGTTTATGATCAAAAGAGTAGACGTAAGGCACGGTAGACAAGTCTAGAACCCGAACCCGCAACTCCTAACATGCTTCATCATGCGAATTTTTGGTTTCCCGATTCAAGTTCGACCAGGTTTTGCCATGTTCATGTTGCTGATCATCATCATCAACGGCGTTCCCATGGGCCCCTGGCTTGCGGGGTCGGTGGCACTCTTCACAGTCCTGCATGAACTTGGCCACGCCTTTGCAGCACGCCGAACAGGTGCTCATGCCCGCATTTCCTTGGAGTTTTTAGCGGGATATGCCTCATTCACCCCAGCGCGCCCCCTTCAGCGCTGGGAAAAAGCCGGTATTTCGTTGGCTGGACCTCTGGTACAAATCATCAGCGGCGTCACCGTTCTTCTGGCGATGGGGGTCAACCCCTTAGCCCACGATCAATACGCCGCCGACTATTCGTCGTTCGCTATCTGGTGGGCCGGGCCCGTCATTGGAGTCTTAAATCTGATCCCTGTTCTGCCGCTTGATGGAGGCAACATCGCCAGCGAGATCATTGACTTCTTTGCTCCAGGACGTGGGCGCGCACTCATGATTCGTCTCAGTATCCCGCTCACCGCTCTGGCGTTGATGACGATGGTTCTCGTGGACAATCTGCGACCACTCGTAGTATTCGCCGCTCTTCTGCTGTTTCTGCAACTGCAAATGCTTTCGCAACTTTCCCCAGCCTCACCAGACAAACGACGTCAAGCCCAGATCTTGCAGCACAAAATTTTTGCTGAAGCTGAAGACAACGCTTGGCGCAGCGGCCGCCCAAGTCTTTTGCACGGGCAGCAGGTCATGTCACCATGGTGGAATGCACATTGCCGATATCGCGCTGGTCACTCTTCGGCTACTGCAGTGATCATCGAAGATTTACTCAACACCTCAACGCAGCGCGCACCATGGTGGCCCCCACACGCGGCTTCAGTGGAGCAACTTGAACCACTAGTTGCGGGTCTTCAACGTCCGTTACCTGAACCAACAGCACAGACTCATGAACTCAGCGCCTGCACTTTGCTCTGCGTGCTACGTCGTACGTCACAGTTTGAAGAGGCTGCACGTTATGGGGCCGCGCTATTCACTCAACGCCCGTCATCAAGTGTGGCAGTTGAAGTCGCGCGCAGTGTCTGTGCCATGGGGTACTTTGACTCTGCCGCGCAGTGGATCACCGTCGCCGGCCGAGTCGACGCGGATTCGTCGCTTCTTTTACTCGCCCTGGAGCAATTCTCCGATTTGAAGGTTTTGCGCGGACGAAGCGATATTGAAGAACTTGTCATCCAACTTCGCTCCGAGATCACTCCACCAAATCGTTAGCGGACCCCACCACGACCCCAATATCAATAGCGCGCGCCACATAGCCCAGGGCATCGCCCTCGCCCACTGATGTGAACACTCCAACCTCAACTCCGTCGACGATGATCGCCCCTCCGGCGACTGCTCCAAGAATGCTGTCACTTTGCAAGAGTCGCAAAGTCTTTGGTGCTGTCGAGCCTCGACTGTCCATTCGTTCAACCAATTCTTGCCCTGGGTAACAACCCTTGGTGAAACTCACTGCGACATCGGTC
>SYDZ01000044.1 GCA_005801025.1 Actinomycetota bacterium | reverse complement strand
GTTGCGTCTCTGCCCTGAGAGGGCACCTAAATCATTAATGACACCGTCGACGTCTAGCAATACGAGGGGTTTTTGGTTATTTGTTTTTTCGCTCATACTGCTTGAACGATCATCACAAGCAAAAATGTGCAAAATCGCAGCAGAATGACTGTGTGACCATGAACACGATAGAAATCACTGATTCGCAAGATCCCCGTTTGGCGGATTATGTCGGTCTCAGCGATCCCGAAATTCGTCGTCGCGCCGAGGATAACAACTTCTTCATCTCAGAAGGCGTCGAAGTTGTCCGGCGGCTCGTCACTTCCGAGATGCGCCTGCGCTCAATTTTACTATCACCCAATCGGGTTGACATTATGACCCCCACACTGATCAATATCACTTGCCCGATTTATGTGGCCGAACGACGTGTCATCTCTGGTGTGGTTGGTTTTGATATGCATCGTGGAGTTGTCGGGTCGGCTTTTCGTCCAGATCCGCTGTCTCTTGATGATATTTTGTCGCATCCCCCGTTATATGGACCGCGCCATCGTCTAGCAATTTTACAAGGACTCGGCGATCACGAGAATCTTGGCGCCATTGCGCGCTCGGCGCGTGCATTCCACATCGACGCGATCGTCATTGATCCGACCTGTGCCGACCCGTACTACAGACGCACTGTTCGTGTTTCAATGGGTGAAATCCTTTTTATCCCCGTCATTCGCATGGAGATCAAAACGGCTATGGCTGTCATCAGGCGCAAAAGTGGCACGGTTGTGGCGCTCACACCCAACGCTCAGACTCCTTCAATCCTTGACTTTCAGGTCAGTAACCTTGGTCCATTGGGATTGATTTTTGGTGCCGAGGGACCGGGATTGCCCGAAGAGACATTGACATCCGCTGATGTACAACTACACATTCCGATCGCTCACGACGTGGATTCGCTCAATGTCGGCCACGCCGCCGCGGTGGCATTTGCTCTCACCACACCGAAGCAAAATATCTAATGCAACATGACTCTGACTTTATTGCCAGTAATCACATGAGTTGATGTCAGTGCCGTCAATACGATGTAATGACCACCCCGCATACGTTGCGTCGACGGTACGACATGACCACTGTGCCCAAGCCACGGTTTCTTCAACTGCAATCTGACTCACGCTCACCACACCGCCGCCTATCGGTGACCACGACTCTTCACGCTCTTGCCACAACGATTGCATGCGGACTCCTGCCGACCCAGTCATAGTGGTTCCCTGGTTGACCAAAGACGCACTGCTTGCATCGGGACGGCGATCCGAACGAACTCGCGCATATGCCGCTGCATCCACATAGTCAGCAACAAAACATACTTTCCCATCCCTCAAGCGATACAGGCTTTGCCCAGAAATCGGATGATTGACTTGATTCAACGGAACGACCATGTTCCACTTTGCCCAGCCCACATGTGAGTCTGCAGATGTTTCCCAATCCGAAAAATACACACCCATTTTTGGGATCACACGTTCCATCTCGGACATGAACTCATGAATCATGCGCTTGCCTACTTGGGGGCCAGCAAAAGGGTCGTAGTACACGGCGTCATCGGTGAAAAGGTCAACCAACTTGGTGTATTTTTGATCGTCCTCGACCTGACCGAAACGATTAATGATTTCTTGAGCCTGTGTCATCAGCACACTTTACAGAGGCCATGCGCAAACTTCGGTAGCAACGGCGAGTGGAGACGAGGGGAATCGAACCCCTGACATCTACCTTGCAAAGGTAGCGCTCTGCCAACTGAGCTACGTCCCCGTTACGGCTCTCAAGTTTAGCCGCGAACCAGCGAAATACGCCCTTTCTCGCGATCAACTGTCCACTGCCTTGTCACTTCGCCCTACTGTGGACTCATGGCCCACACTTCCAACCCCGGCGGACGTCCTAACCGACTGAAATTCGGAACGTTTTTAGCTCCCCACCACCCTGTCGGTGAAAACCCCGTCCTGCAATTTCACAGCGATCTTGACTTCGCTGCTCATCTTGATCGCTTGGGATTCGATGAATTTTGGTGCGGTGAGCACCATTCCAGCGGATGGGAAATGATCGCTTCCCCAGAAATGTTTTTAGCGGCAGCTGGTCAGCGCACCCACAACATCAAACTCGGCACTGGTGTCATTTCGTTGCCGTATCACCATCCCTTCAATGTGGCGCAACGGATTGTGCAACTAGATCACATGACTAGAGGTCGCGCCATGTTCGGTACTGGCCCTGGCGCACTACCGAGTGACGCTTGGACCTTGGGAATTGACCCTCTCGTTCAGCGTGATCGCCAGGATGAGGCCATGGGAGTCATTTTGCGTCTGTTGCGCGGGGAGGATCGTTTCTCTCACGAAAGCGAATGGTTCACCCTCAAAGATGCACAACTGCAACTTCTCCCCGTGCAAGATGAACTGCCGATTGTGACGGCATCAACTTTGTCGCCCTCAGGTATGCAATTAGCTGGCAAATACGGATGCGGAGTCCTCTCTATCGCCTCTCATAGCACTGCTGGTCTCGCTGCACTGCCAACGCAGTGGTCTTTCGCAGAAGAGTCTGCTGTCAAACACGGACAAGATGTTGATCGTAGTAACTGGCGCGTGATGTTGAGTTTCCACCTCGCTGAATCTCGCGAAGAGGCCCGCAATCAAGCGGTTGATGGTCTACAACGGTGGCACAACGAGTACAACGTGTGGACTCTTGGTCGACCCGGCGCACAGCATGTTGAAGACAAGTGGGAACTTATGGACATGATCACCGCTGGCGGCACAGCGGTTATTGGCACACCTGATGATCTCGTTACAACCATTCGTCACCTTCAAGAGATCACCGGTGGTTTTGGTGTCGTTCTCGGCTTCGCTCATGACTGGGCAAACAGAGAAAATACTTTGCGTTCATGGGATCTCCTTGCCCGCTATGTCATTCCAGAGATCAATCAAACCACCCTTGGCCAACGTGCCTCAATGAAATTTCTCAACGATAATCAGGCCACATTGATGGCGGGGGCTGGAGCCGCTGTGATGCAAAAGATTTTAAGTGACGAACGCGCTTCAGCCGAACTTGGCGTGATGATGCAACAAATGCAGGCTCACACCGACGAGCGTGGCGCAACTTTTCGACCTGGTGGCGGCGTGCGCGACAAACAATGACCAACTGAAAAATAGTTTTAGTTGTCTTTTGTCGCCACCGCGTTGGGTGTGACATTCATCTTCGGGACATACTCGGCCACTTCAATGTGGCGAGCAGCGGCACCCATCGTCTCTCGCAGTTGTACGCGACATTGTTCGCATGGTCCATAAAAACGCGCGTTGTGTAATGCCTGACAACGCGGACATATTGATGATGTTGGCGCAAGAGTGATTGGTAAACCGTCTTCCATGTCTGACATCGTGCCATGCCCCTGTCAAACTGAGTGGGTTAGATGACGTTCAGAGCATTGAGAACAGCTTCAGCATCAGCGTTCCCGTTCTGCAAAACTGCGCTCTTCTGCCACGGTGAGCGCTTGGTCCCCCAAGAAACAAAATCGTGAGCGGTGCTGATCGCGCTCGGCGCATTGGCCTTGCGTCCTGGCGTCACAGTCCACAATTCCTCACCAGGTGCTACCACCCACGAACCACCACCCGCACCTTCAAAAACGAGATTGAGTGTTTGGCGCGGCGCAGTTGCTAAGGCCGGGCGACACATTTGAGGAATCCCAGCCAACATCCATTCCACGGTGGCCCCGAGTGCCGCCGCATCTCGGGGTAATGCAGCGGCTCGAGGAACAGCAAACCCAACATCGTGACGAAGATGGCAATAGTGATCGAAGACAATGGCGTTAGCCAAGAGATGCATCGGGTGTGCCCCGAGGTTCGACAACGGAATCACCGTGTCAGCCATCTCGGGCGTATTCATGAAAGCCAAAGCAGCAATACCTTTGTCGCTCCACTCCAAATATTCGGCAAGGACTTGATCACGGGTCCACGACTTACGTGCTTGCACGGGAACCTCAGCATCTTGTTCAACGTCAACCCCAGCGCCACCCTCAATCGAATCGGGTTCGGTTATTGAATGAAACACGCTGGCCATGTGACAGAACACGTCCTGGACTCTCCAGCCCGTGCAACCAGATTGGGCACCCAATTCATCAGGTGTCAAAGATCTCAAAAGTTCAATGACATGATTTTGCTCATTTTTCAGCGCTTCAATAGCCGACATCGTCATATCAAACTCCCCAAGATTGTTGTTGCGTGGTTATGTTTAGCCTGTCAAAGCATCTACTCTGCGAATTGTGCACGTAGACGTGATGACTACCCCCTTGCCCATTCAACAGACTGGAGTGCTGGCCCGCACAGTTCATGGTGCCGGTTTTTCGGGCATGCTGTTCACCGAAGGCGGGCGTACCGCATATCTCAATGTCGCATCTGCCGCTTTAGGTGCTCCGGATTTGCACCTTTCAACGGGTGTGGCTGTGGCCTTTCCGCGCAGTCCTTTCGTTTCCGCATCAACGGCATGGGAACTTCAAGAGGCTACGAGCGGACGTTTTCGTTTGGGCTTAGGAACACAAGTAAAAACCCATGTGGTGCGTCGTTACGGCGTGGCCTTCGATCGACCTGGGCCTCGATTACGGGATTACGTCTTGGCTGTCAAGGCTTGTTTCAAAGCTTTTCGCGGCGCGCCGCTTGAGCATCACGGCGAGTTCTATGACCTCAGTTTCATCACACCACAGTGGAGCCCTGGAGCGATTGCAGTGCCAGACCCGAAAGTTGATATTGCTGCGGTCAACCCTTGGATGCTGCGGATGGCCGGTGAAGTTGCTGATGGAGTTCATGTGCATCCGATTGGCGAACCAGGATATCTCCGCCGTCATGTTCTCCCGGAGGTCGCTGCTGGGGCACACAAAGCGAGAAGGAACACCTCAGAAATAGCCCTCATCATTCCCGTGATGACCATTGTCGGTGATACCGAAGAAGAACGCCATGCTGAACGCCAACACGCCCGTCTGATGTTGAGTTTTTATGGGAGCACCCCGAACTATTCCTTCATTTGGGATGAGGCCGGTTTTGAAGGCACCACAGCACGCATTCGAGAGAAACAAAAAGTTGGTGACTTCGCGGGTATGGCAGCACAGATCACCGATGAACATCTGCGCGTTTTTACCGCAGAGGCAACCTGGGACGGCCTGGCTGATGAGTTAATCACCCGCTATGACGGACTCGCTGAACGGCTAGTGATGTACAACGCAGTGATCAACCCCGAACGCCTTGAGCGCTACGGCCACGTTGCCCAACAAGTCATCGCGCGCACTCAATCAGCCGATTAAGTTGCCGTCAGCGTCATTGGGCTCGGAGGTAGCCTGCCCATATGACTGCGGACCTGATCTATGCATTTCGAATCACGCGTTTGCCTTTACTTGACGCTGGCGGAGCCAATATCGGGCGCCTCGACGACATCGTCATCGTCCCTGGTCGAGCAGGAAGCGCCCCGCGGGTTGTCGGTTTCACTGCCACTAGTCAGCGCCGACGGATCTTCGTCAACGCTGGGCGAATCAGTGACCTGGGTATTGACGGGGCCCGCTTGCGTTCATGGGACATTGACCTCAACCCTTTCAAAATCAAAAAGGGTGAGCGCCTTCTCGGACGCGATGTGATTGACAGCAAAGTTGGTCAGGAGCATGTCAGTGATGTGGCCTTACGCGAACGAAGTGATTCAAAGTCGGGCGGTTGGGAAGTTGCTCAGGTCCGACTGGCGACGCGCAGTGCGTTACGTCGTCGACCGACCCACCGCCTCGTTGATTGGCGCGAAGTTTCTCACCTCTTCGCCGCCATCACCGAAATGGCCGCTGAAGCAGCGCGTCTTCACGACATGCATCCCACTGATGTGGCCGCGGTCGTTCGCTCATTACCCATTGCACAACGCCGACAGCTCGCTGAAGCAATGGACGACGACCGTCTCGCTGATGTTCTGGAGGAACTTCCAGAGGCAGAACAGGTCGGTCTCATTGAAGGTCTGGACATGGAACGTCTATTGGATGTTCTGAACGAAATGGAAGTCGATGATCTGGCCGACCTTCTCGCGGAAATGCCTGGCGAACAACGCACGACAATTCTTGACGCGCTGGACGACGAAGATGCCGCAATGATGCGACGATTGCTGTCGTACGAAGAAGGCACCGCTGGTGGATTGATGACCCCGGAAATTATTATCTTGGGGCCTACAGATACCGTCGCCGAAGCATTGGCCCGCATTC
>SYDZ01000043.1 GCA_005801025.1 Actinomycetota bacterium | reverse complement strand
TACTCCGCGCGTCTCACGCCAACGATTCTGGCTCCAAGAATGATGGCCCCGATGAGACAGAGACTTACTCGGCAAGCCGAGCTCATGAGTTATATCACCATGTGGATCATGGCGTCGACAATCTGTGGTCAATCGGTGGTGGCAAATGGACAACTGGCCGCGCGACTGCTGAAGAAATGGTTGATGCACTGCTGACGAATGAACTTAAAGGTGCACATTCTCGATTCTTCGATTCGCGCGCTACTGCTGCTGCCGGAACATTTGCTTGGGCCGAAGATGCAGAACCTTTCATTGTTGATGCTGCTTGTTCAATGAAGATGTTGGGCATGCCCTACGATATCGGCGAGCATATTGCTCGCCTGTACGGCACAGAGTGGACTCGAATTGCAAATATTGTCGAGCAATCACCACTCTCCTCTGCGCGCCTCGTGGCGGACTGCTTGGATATTGAAGCGCAAATCATCTTCGCCGTTGCCGATGAAGGTGCGCGCACATTGTCGGACATCGTTGATCGCCGTTTGGTGATCGGCACACTCGGGCCAGTCAGTGACGACACTCTGCGTCGCGTCGCGATCATTGCTGGCCCCTTATTGGGATGGGATGAAGCAATGATTGAAGATCAGGTTCGGCACGAGAGCAATCGCCGAGCAGTGATCTCCATGCATTGGCGCACTTCAGTCGAAGGCTGACGCCGCGACGCCAGCGCTCATATCTCGCCCCTATGGACTGAGGCTTTTAGCGGTAGATAAAGAATGGTGCGAAGTGGAACAGTGGCGTCCTACGTCCTCCAACGAAGAGTCAATGAAAGAGCGTGTCGGCACAGTCATGAGTTTGTTGCGACATGCTCAAGAAAGCCTGCAGTGGCTTGGCTGGGGAAGGATTCTGACGGGATGTATCTGTATGGGTCTCGTTGGATTTGGCGGATATTTTTTAGTTCGCTCACCGCCGACTCCCGTTGAAGCTTCCTTGATTTATGCCTCCACGGTCCCTCAAAGTCAACACATTGCTTCAGCAACAACAACGACAACGATTGCGCAATTCTTGACAGTGCATGTGGCTGGACGAGTGAATCAGCCGGGGGTCTATATGGTCCTGCCAGGTTCGCGGGTGGTGGACGCTATTCGGGCCGCTGGAGGAAGCACGAAAATTGCTGATGTGAATTCCATTAATTTGGCTGTGCCGTTGCGCGATGGGCAACAGATATACGTTCCAGCATTTGGAGAAAAAGTCCCAGGGAACCAATCTGGTCCAATCCCCGACGGAAACTCCGATATGCCAGCGTCAGGTATTTCATATCCCATCAACATCAATACCGCTGATCTCGCGACGCTTGATTTATTGCCTGGGGTCGGACCTGCTACCGCTGCGGCGATCGTAAGTTTTCGTGATCAACACGGGCAGTTTTCCAGTATTGAAGAACTCCAAGATGTCCCAGGCATCGGACCGGCAAAATTTGCTGCTCTGCGTGACATGGTCACTATCTAGCACTCGCATCAGTGATGAGCAGATCTCACAGGTTGACCGACATAACCGTGGCCGCCAGACCCAAGCCGAGCAATGATCCTGCCCAAATGCCGATTGCCAGACGGGTCCACTCACGGCGCCATTCCAGCCAACTTGTCGCCACGCGCCGAGTGGAGCGTTGGGCAGCAAGATGACCTACATAGAACCACAACATCAAACTGCTGAGCACTGCCAAGATCCAACGCAACGCACCTCCCATAACGGGGATTCCGACCAGCGAGGAGGTGGGCACTGCCAGGACACAGAGAACGAAACCTGGCACGCCGCGCAGAGCCGAAGTCGAACCCCACAACAACAAGGCCGCCAAAAGTCCGATAGCGCAAGAGATGGCGATGGCCAAAAGCGGGCCCTGACGCCGCACCATCCGTCGATGAAACTCAACTCCGTCGGGAACGATGTCCGCATCAGGACTCAAACTCAATCGGGCACTCACAAAGTTCAAGAGTACGACGCTCAGGGTGCATCAGTGTGGCATTACTTCTTGGGCTTGGCGGCAGGAGCCACATTGCTGGGAATTTGGTTGGGTGAAAAAGGCTTCACCAGTTGGAGCGCTCGGGGAGGGTGGTTGATCATCGCCGTTGCTGGTGCCGGAATAATATTGTTATCCCGAATTCGCTGGATGCTCATGCTTCTCTGCATCTGCGCCGTGGTGGGTGGGATGCGTAGCCACAGTGAATGGAATGCGGTGCACTCGGCAGAGATGGGTCCATTCACGGGTCGAGCAGTTTTGGTCACTGATCCTGAACCAGTTGGCGCAGGTGTACGAATCGTCAGCGAAATTGCTGGGAAGCGTTTTGAGTCGTGGCTCTATGGCAGCAAGGCGAGACGCGCGCTGCAGCATGTGGCTGGTGAATCACTAGCCGTGATTGGTCAACGCGAACCGACGCGTTCTCGTTATCAACGGCGTCTTGAGGTACGACACGTTGTTGGGCGTTTCGAAGTGAGCGCACTGTCAGACGTTGAGCAGGGGGCGCAGGCTTTTGAATCGCGTTTTATGTTGGCAGCTAATCGCGTCAGCAGTGCGCTCAGCGACGGTGCTCAAATACTTTCTGGAGATCAAGGGGCATTGTTCTCTGGGCTGGTGTATGGCGATGACTCTCAGCAACCAGATTTGATGGTTGCGCGATTTCGCTCAAGTGGTCTAGCCCATCTCACTGCTGTATCAGGACAGAATGTGGCATTTATTCTGGCAGTCATGGCACCAGTTCTCACACGCCTCAAGCGTTCACCACGTGTGGTCGTGACGTTATTGATTTTGGCTTGGTTTGCGATCATGACGCGAGTCGAGCCATCGGTGGTGCGCGCAGTGACGATGGCGGGCATCTCAGCGATTGTTTTCGCCGCAGGGCGCACCTCAAGTGCGAGCAAGATTTTGGCGGCAACGATGTTGGGTTTGTTTGTCATTGATCCATTTCTTGTGTGGTCAGTGGGGTGGTGGCTATCTGTCGGTGGAAGTGGGGGTCTGATCTTGCTCTCGCAACCCTTGAAGCGCTCTTTGGAGAGCACGAGAATGGCTCACCATCGGTGGCTCATGGTCTGGATCGTGCCGTCTTTGGCCGCCCAACTCGGAGTGCTTCCAGTGTCGGTGATGATTTTCGGGTGGCCAAGCGCGATGTCTGTACCGTGCAATTTACTTGCTGTCCCAGTCGCAGGCATCGTGATGATGTTCGGTGTGCCAGTCGCCCTTGCGGCAGGATTTGCCCCAGTTTCTTTGGCTCACGTGCTGATGTGGCCGTTCGGAATCGGCGTGCGTTGGGTGGACACAGTGGCCGCGATTGGTGAACGCCTGCAACCGCCGATGTGGATCAACCTTGCGGCGAGCACCAGCCTGGTCGGTCTCGGTCTTTGGGCGATGTTGCACCGCCACCGATGTGACAACCTAGAGATATGAGTGTCTATCTCTTCCATGGTTCCGACGATGTCCTCGTCAGTGAGGCCGTGTCGGATAAGGCTCGCGAACTTGTCGGCGATCAAGATCGCTCACTCATGCTTGAAGAGTTTGATGGTGACTACATCATGGCTGGCGCAACTGAATCGGCGATGACGCCACCATTTCTCACCGATCGGCGCATCGTTGTGATACGCAAAGTCTCGGCATTCGGAGTTGACGATCTTGATATCCTCGCTACCTATTTGCAGTCCCCCCCAGATTTCACAGACATGGTGATTGAGTGGGGTAGTGGTCGAGTCAGCAAGGTCATCGTGGCTGCACTCAAACTGTGTGGTGGGCAAACGATTGATCCATCTCCACCGACGCGTGCCAATGAACGCCGTGAATGGTGGGAAACACAATTGTCGGGTCTCGGACTGGTTCTCGACGCACCCGCGGTTGCTTTACTCATTGATTGGCTGGGCGAAGATGTGACGCGTTTAGGTGGGCTTGCTGCCACTTTAAAATCGACATACGGCAATCAACGCATCAATAAGGAAAAGCTTGAGCCATTTTTGGGTGAGCGTGGAGACACGAAGCCATGGGATTTAACTGATGGGATTGATTCAGGCAATGCTGCCAAAGCGCTTCTCGCGGGGCGTCGTTTGATGAATGCGGGGGATCGTCACCCGCTTCAAATCATGGCCCAGTTACATGGCCATTATTCACGTTTGGCGAAACTTGATGTCGCTGATGTTCCGACACTGGCTGAGGCCGAAGTGCTTCTGGGAGCGAAGGGCTTCGCCGCTGAAAAAGCACTGAGGACTTTTCGATCATTAACTGGGGCTGGAGTCAGGCGAGCCTTTGAATTGCTTGCGGCAGCTGATTTGGATCTGCGCGGCGCGACCGGACTTGAAGAAGATGTTGTGATGGATGTTCTGATTGCCAGATTGGCAAAGTTGAACGGAGTTGTCAGCCAGCGACGTTGACGTGCTTCATCAGGCGGCTCTTACGACGAGCGGCCGTGTTTTTGTGAATGATGCCCTTGGCGGCAGCCATGTCAATGCGCTTCACGGCAAGGCGAACGTCTTCAGCGTTTGCCTCGGTTCCGAGGGTCGCCCGTGCGGTCTTGACGCGGGTCCTCAACTCACTCTTCACAGCCTTGTTCCGCTCAGCGCTCTTGGCGTTCGTAAGAATTCGCTTCTTTTGACTTTTAATATTTGCCACGGGGACCTCTTATGCGATTGAAACTGTCCTGGAAGGTTACCAGCGCCAGGCGTTTCTCACCACGGCTGTTTACCGTCTTAGGTCCGAGAAACGATAGTCTCTGAAGTGCGCCTTCACTCCTTTTTCTAGGGTCGAATCGCCCTCAAAACCCCTCATGGACATCTCCCGCATTAGAAACTTCTCGATCATTGCCCATATTGATCATGGTAAATCCACTCTTTCGGACCGAATTCTGGAGATGACCCACGCCGTAGAAGTGCGTGACATGCGCGCTCAATACCTTGATTCGATGGATCTTGAGCGAGAGCGGGGCATCACCATCAAGGCCCAAAACGTGCGTGTGGATTGGAATGGGCACACCCTGCACCTCATCGACACCCCTGGTCACGTGGACTTCGGTTATGAGGTCAGCCGTTCGCTAGCCGCCTGCGAAGGGGTTGTCCTGGTGGTGGACGCTGCGCAAGGTATTGAGGCTCAAACTTTGGCGAACTGTTATCTGGCGCTGGAAAGCGATCTGGAGATCGTGGCTGTTCTCAACAAGATTGACCTTCCAGCGGCTGATCCTGATCGTTATGCCCAAGAAATTGAAAATGTCTTGGGCATCAAGGCTTCCGATATTTTGCGCATCTCGGCCAAGACTGGGTTGGGAGTTCCCGAACTTCTTGACGCTGTTTGCCAACGCATTCCAGCACCCTCAGGGGATCCCGAAGCGCCCTTGCAGGCCCTCATTTTTGACAGCCAGTATGACCAGTATCGCGGCGTGGTGTCTTCGATCCGAGTGATGAATGGCCGCCTCACGACTGGGGCGCGGGTGCAATTCATGCAAGCGGGTTCACAGTTGGAAGCCATTGAGATCGGTGTTCGTCGTCCAGTACCGACACCGGTCGCGGAATTGGGACCAGGTGAAGTGGGATATCTGATTGCGGGAATTAAAGATGTCGCTCAAGCCCGCTCGGGCGAGACCGTGACAATCTTTGGCAAGGCTGCGACCGAACCATTGCCGGGCTACAGCGATCCCAAGCCGATGGTGTTTTGCGGTCTGTATCCCATTGATGGCGACGACTTCGAAAACTTGCGCGAGAGTTTGGAAAAACTGAAACTTAATGATGCCAGCGTGACCTACGAACCCGAATCGTCGGGCGCTTTGGGCTTCGGATTTCGTTGTGGGTTCCTTGGGCTTTTACATATGGAGATCGTGAAGGAACGCCTTGAGCGTGAATTCGCGTTAGCTCTCATTGCCACCGCTCCGAGCGTTGAATATCGGGTGATGAAGACCAATGGCGAAGTTGAAAAAGTTGATAATCCTGCCGACCTTCCAGCCCCGCAAAACATTGACTATATTGAAGAGCCATATTTCCGAGTGAGCATTATCACTCCAAAGGAATACACCGG
>SYDZ01000042.1 GCA_005801025.1 Actinomycetota bacterium | reverse complement strand
TGACTCTCTAATGACACTTCTCGAAATTCGTCAGGTTATGGTTCGCTTCGGTGGAGTGATGGCCGTGGGTGGTGTTGATCTTGATGTTCAAGCAGGAGAGATCACAGGGCTGATTGGCCCCAATGGTGCTGGCAAAACAACTCTCTTCAATGTCATCAGCGGAATGCAAGATCTGACGGCTGGCACAGTCAGTGTCAATGGTGTGGACATCAGCCATGAAAGCCCGCATCGTCGCGCCAAGCGTGGGTTGGCCCGAACTTTTCAACGACTTGAACTTTTTGCATCGCTCACGGTTCGCGACAATGTGCGCGTCGCAGCTGAACTTGCATCATTGACAAACGTTGACGCAACGGTAAATCACCTACTGGAAAAAGTTGGATTATCTGATCTCGCAGATAAGACGGCGGGTGAGTTGCCAACTGGTTCGGCTCGCTTGGTGGAAATAGCGCGCGCATTAGCGACCGGACCACAACTACTGTTGCTTGACGAGCCAGCCTCTGGTCTTGATGAGACTGAAAGTGATCGCTTGGGCAAACTGCTACACGAACTGACCAGCGAGGGTCTCGGAGTGTTCCTCGTTGAGCATGACATGAGTTTGGTGATGCGTGTGTGTGACTCCATCTACGTCTTAGATCTCGGCATGATCATCGCTCACGGCACCCCTGAATACATTCAACATGATCCCCAGGTTTTACAGGCCTACCTCGGAGCCCCGTCGTGAGCAGACCAATTCTTGAACTGCGAAATGTACGAGCTTCGTACGGATCAATTGAGGTACTACACGGTGTGAATCTCACTGTGGGCCGCGGTGAAGTCGTGGCTTTACTCGGACCTAATGGAGCCGGAAAAAGCACACTGATCAAAGTAGCTAGCGGAATATTGCGACCATCGGTTGGACAGCTAATGATCGCTGGCCGCGATGCCACTGGAGCCTCAGCAAATGCTCTCGCTCGAGCCGGACTATGCACGATTCCCGAAGGCCGTGGCATCTTTCCGAATTTGACTGTCCGAGAAAACTTATTGATGGCTACCTACAGCGGTCATAAGTTGTCTGATATCGAACACAGCACCTACGCCCGCTTCCCACGTTTGGCAGAGCGGCGTTCACAGTTGGCCGGAACAATGTCCGGTGGAGAACAACAGATGTTGTCTTTGGCTCGCGCCCTGGCAACTGATCCTGTGATTCTGTTACTGGATGAATTGTCAATGGGTCTGGCACCCCTGATTGTTTCTGAGCTATATCAGCAAGTGGCAGCCATCGCAGCCGAGGGTGTTTCCGTGCTGGTTGTTGAACAATTTGCGCGAACCGTCCTCGGGGTCGCTGACCAAGCAGTGTTGTTGGCTCATGGCAAGGTCCAAGCATTCGGCAAGGCTTCTGAAATCGGCGAAGATGTATTAGCCAGCGCTTATTTAGGCTCTTAATTTTATCGATCAGTACCAATGCCCCAGATACCTAGAATAGAAAAGTAAACAAAATGAACGAAGACCGCATCCAAACCTTTACCGAAGAAATCGGCGAGTTGAAGTTGCGTGGAGCGCGCGCGGACAGAGAGCATTGGCTTCTCGTGCTCGGAGTTGTGGGCCTCCTTGCCGGCGTAGGTATGGCTATCTTCGGTGGTTTCCAGGCCAGTGGTTCAGCAATCCTTGAAGATCAAGTTGCATTTTTAGCAACCGGAACCCTCATCGGTTTAGCGCTAGTCATCGCAGGGACCGCACTCTTCGTGCGTTATTCGCTGGCCCGTTTTATGCGATTTTGGCTAGTACGTTTAGTTCACGAGCATCGCAGTGAAACTGATCGCCTGGTCAGTGCTCTCAAAGATCTTGAAAGCAAATTGCAACAATGATTAATTGATCGCCGACGGAGTCACTGTCCGCGAACGATAGGTACCTCCACCAGTAGCGCTTGTGTCTTTATTCAGGCGCTTTGAGAGATGCATGCCTTCAAGCACAAACTCAACCGCTGCCGCCACACTGGCGGCGCTGTCATCGCCTTCGATCAATGAATCAACAATCGGACGCAAGGCTGGAATGTCGCCCAACAACATGGCCTGATCTTCGGATCCAACATCTTCGCCAGTATGTACCACGGCGCCCTCTTCAAAACTCGCCAACACTGCCCGAGTCAATTCGGGGCTGACAACTTCACGAAAGACGGTGAGTGCCGAAGCTCTAATCAGGTCGCGCAGCACTTGACCTTCACGGCCTTCTTCAAGAGCTTCAATCTCAATCTTGCCACCAGTCGAAGCAGCAAACGCTTCAAGATCGCACACTCGTGGAACCACATTCGTCTCACCCAAACGCAAACCCCGGCGCAGCGCATTCGCCGACATCACTTCGTAGTTGCTGACACTCAACCGCACGCTGACACCACTGCGCTGATTCACCTGACTGTTGCTACGGGCCAACTGACTAAAGGTTGCTACAACGCGTTCCATATAGGCGGGAACAGTGACCGTGACATTGCCGACACTAGGTGGGCGGGCTTCTTGGCGCACGATCTGCACTTCAGTATCCGTCTCAAGTGGGTAGTGAGTGCGGATCTGACTTCCGAAACGGTCTTTGAGCGGAGTAATGATTCGCCCACGATTTGTGTAATCCTCGGGGTTGGCAGATGCCACTAGCAACACATCAATCGGTAAGCGAATTTTGTAACCGCGCACTTGCACATCTCGCTCTTCAAGAATGTTCAATAAGCCGACTTGGATTCGTTCAGATAAATCGGGGAGTTCGTTGATTGCGAAGATACCTCGGTTGGTGCGCGGCACCAGTCCATAGTGGAGTGTTAATTCGTCACTGAGGTACCGACCCTCGGCGACCTTGATCGGGTCCACCTCACCAATGAGGTCGGCGATTGAGGTATCTGGAGTAGCCAACTTTTCGCCGTAGCGAAGATCACGATGAACCCACGAAATCGGGGCATCGTCGCCGAGTTCTTCAACCAAGTCGCGAGCATGTTTGGAAACCGGATTATACGGATCATCATTAATCTCACTACCGGCAATGATCGGCATCCACTCATCAAGCAAGCCCGTCAGACTGCGAATAATACGCGTCTTGGCTTGACCTCGCTCTCCCAAAAAGATCACGTCATGGCCGGCCAAAATGGCGTTCTCTAACTGCGGCATCACTGTGTCCTCGTAACCCAGCACACCCTCAAAGAGAGGTTGCTTAGCCATGATTTTGGTGACCGCGTTGAGACGGATCTCCTCTTTGATAGGACGTGAGATCCAACCCGAAGATTTGAGTTGGCTAATAGTCGCCGATGAGGGGGCAGGAGTAGAGGACATATCCTGAGAGTAATACGCCGAGCTTCCAAAGGGCATGGTGGAGCACTTCGTCCACTACCGTTTGCTCAGTGAGTGCTCATCAAAATCCCAG
Source organism: Actinomycetota bacterium (assembly GCA_005801025.1). GTDB lineage: Bacteria > Actinomycetota > Acidimicrobiia > Acidimicrobiales > Ilumatobacteraceae > Casp-actino8. Next base: position 4,264 of record SYDZ01000042.1, on the reverse strand, counting down.
CCAGTGGACCGCCCTCGACTTGGCTGGGCAATGGAGGGTGACCAAAGCCACCGATGACTCGCTTCGAACAAGCGTGGGGCTTGACACTGATGACTCTGAGTGGCCGCTCATCGCCATCCCCGGTCATTGGCAGTCCCACAGCATGTTTAGCGATGAAAGCGGTCCTCTTTTGTACCGCAAGGATTTTGAGTTGCAAAAGCGAGAGGATGGTGAGCGAAACTTTGTCGTGCTTGATGGACTGTTTTATCAAGGCGATGTGTGGCTTGATGGGGCCTATCTCGGTGATCCGGAGGGTTATTTTGTTCCCCATGCGTATGACGTCACCGCACTAGCCGACCTTGACACCAAACATGTCTTGGCAATCGGCGCGACCTGTGCACCTCAGCGCGATAAAAAAGCCAAACGCAATATCACTGGCATCTTTCAACATTGGGATTGCATCAATCCTCATTTTAATCCTGGCGGTATTTGGCGCGGGGTGCGAATTGAGCGCACTGGCCCCGTACGCATTGATGCCTTGCGAGTTTTATGTCGCGACGCCAGCGAGGCTCGTGCCAATCTTCGGCTTACGGCGCGCCTTGACAGCAACGGTGAGGCTCCGATTCGCATCGTTACTTTTGCTGATGACCAGGTCGTTGATGAGCAAGAAAAATCTGTGGCGTTGGGTCTCAACATTCTCGACTGGAATATCGACATTGATGATCCAGCTTTGTGGTGGCCGTGGTCATTAGGCCCGCAGAATCTCACTGACATTCGGATTGAAGTGATCTGCGATGGACAAATCAGCCATAGCGCTACTCGTCGCACTGGACTACGCGAAGTTGCAGTTCACGATTGGGTTTATTCGATCAATGGGGAGCGCTTATTCCTCAAAGGCGCGAATGTGGCTCCGACCCAAGCCATGCTCGGTCAAGCAACAACCGAGGAACTTCGTCGCGATGTTGAATTAGCGCGCGATGCTGGTCTTGACTTGATACGTATCCATGGGCATATCTCACGGCCCGAGTTATACGACGCTTCTGATGAATTGGGAATGCTGGTATGGCAGGACTTCCCCTTGCAATGGGGTTATGCCCGACAGATTCGCAAACAAGCAGTTCGTCAGGCCGAGGAAACCGTCAATCTTCTCGGTCACCATCCATCGGTCATCGTCTGGTGCGCGCACAATGAGCCGTTCACATGGGATCTTGGTCAAGGGCAACCATTTGACTTGAAAAAATTCGCCTTACCTTTCATTGCTGGTCACCAACTTCCCTCCTGGAATAAAAGTGTCTTGGATCGGTGGGTCAAGCGGGCTTTCGAAAAAGCAGATGTGACACGTCCAGTCATCGCCCATAGCGGCGTTCTCCCCCACCTGCCATTGCTCGATGGAGCCGATACACATTTTTATTTCGGTTGGTATCACGGCAGCGAAAGAGACTTGCCTGGTCTGGCAGCAAAGTTGCCGAGTTTGGTGCGTTTTGTCAGTGAGTTTGGAGCGCAGGCGATCCCTGAGTCAGCGGACTTCATTGACACGGCACTTTGGCCAGACCTCGATTGGAAACATCTAGAGTTAGAGCACGGTCTGCAGTACAGCATTTTCGAACAGCATGTACCTCCGAGGGCATTCGCATCATTTGATGAATGGCGTCTGGCTACTCAGATCTATCAATCAGATGTCATCAAATATCACATTGAAACTTTGCGTCGCCTGAAATATCGACCGACGGGAGGATTCTGTATGTTCCTTTTGAACGATGCGATGCCCATGGTTTCGTGGAGTGTGCTTGATCATCAGCGAGTGCCCAAACTCGCTTACACGACCCTCGCTGAAGCCTGCCGCCAAGTCATCATCACCGCCGATCGGCTTCCCATAGCAATGCATCCAGGCGAGGAAATACGAATTGCCGTTCACGCTGTCAGTGATCTTCGCGAAAATCTAAAAGATGCCATTGTGTGCGCAACGCTTGAGGTATCTGGAGTTCCTCAAGTCTGGCGATGGGAGGGCGATATCGCCGGCGATGATTGCTCGTTGGTCGGCCACATCACCTTTACAGCGTCTTTTACCGAGGGTCCACTTGTCCTAGACCTGACTCTGGAAAGTGGCGAGGTAGTGGCGACAAATCGTTATTACAGCAAGGTCGTTGCATGAACCTAAGTCTTGAACCAACTAACGCGCAGATACAGGGTGGTTTCGCATCCTAGTTTTAGGTTCGGGAGATTTCTTTACGATTCTTCAATTTGGACTTGCGATAGTCCTTATTCATCAACGCAATCACATCAATCGAAATTTCTTTCGGACACGCCGCTTCGCACTCCCCATGATTGGTACATGATCCGAAATACTTGTCCATCGTTTCCACCATCGCCTCAGTGCGCTTGAAACGTTCTGCTTGGCCTTGAGGCAACAAGTTCAAGTGCGCAATCTTGGCACCAGTAAATAAGTTCGCCGCTCCATTCGGACAGGCCGCAACGCAGGCACCACAGCCGATGCATTGAGAAGCATCCATGGCAGCATCAGCCACAGTTTTAGGAATTGGAATCAAGTTCGCATCCGGCGCACCACCAGTTGGGGCAGTGATAAATCCACCAGATTCAATAATTCGGTCAAAAGCTGAGCGTTCAACCATTAGGTCTTTGATGATTGGGAAAGCCGAAGCTCGCCATGGCTCAATGACAATCTCATCACCGCTTTTGAACTTGCGCATATGCAATTGGCAAGTTGTTGTACTGCGCTCGGGTCCATGAGCCTGACCATTGATCATCAAAGAACAGGTTCCGCAAATACCTTCGCGACAATCATGGTCAAAGACCACCGGGAGTTTGTTCTCGCTAATGAGCCCTTCATTCAAAACATCCAACATTTCTAGGAAAGATGCCTCATCGCTGATCTCGTCCATCACATAATTTTCGAAATGACCGGAGTCTGTTGGTCCTGACTGACGCCAAATCTTCAGTTTGAGATTCTTTAAGTGGTTGCTCACTTGTAACTCCGTGTCGCTAGGTGGATTGCTTCAAAATTGAGTTCTTCAGAGTGACGAATTGACTTCGTCGGATCGCCTGTCCATTCCCATGCAGCAACGTGAGCGAAGTTTTCGTCGTTACGGAGTGCTTCACCCTCATCGGTTTGGTACTCGGCACGGAAGTGACCGCCACAACTTTCTTCACGTTCAAGAGCGTCGCGACACATCAACATTCCTAACTGGAAGAAATCGTCCACTCGTCCGGCTTTCTCTAGGGTCTGATTCATGCTTTCGGCATCACCAGTGACGCGCAGATCTTTCTGGAATTCCTCGTACAGGGCAGGGAGTTCAGACAATGCTTTTTCAAGACCTTGTTGGGTGCGCTCCATGCCACAGTAATCCCAAATGATGCGCCCCACTTCACGATGGAAGTAATCAGGTGATCGCGAGCCCTTGATATCAACATAACCCTGATAACGAGCGGCGGCAGCCAACTCTGCTTCTTTGAAAGCAGGGTGATCTGCTCCTGGAATTGGCTTATTCAACATCGGCGCCAGATAGTTGCCAATGGTGTATGGCAAAACGAAGTAGCCATCGGCCAAACCTTGCATCAACGCCGAAGCGCCTAAGCGGTTCGCTCCATGATCAGAGAAGTTGGCCTCTCCAGCGGCATAGAGGCCAGGAATATTGGTCATCAGTTCGTAGTCCACCCACAAACCACCCATTGTGTAATGGGTGGCGGGATAGATACGCATTGGCACGTCGTAGGGATTTTCGCCAGCGATGCGCTCATACATCTGGAATAAGTTTCCATAACGCTCTTCAACAACGTCTTTGCCGAGACGATTGACTGCGTCACTGAAATCAAGGTACACACCATTTTTCAGTGGACCTACACCAAGACCAGCATCAACAGCACGCTTAGCGGCGCGCGAGGAGACGTCACGTGGAGCCAAGTTTCCATAACTCGGATACAAACGCTCAAGAATGTAATCGCGTTCGGCTTCAGGCACTTGATCAGCGGAACGAGACTCGTCAGCATTCGTCGGAACCCAAACTCTTCCGTCGTTACGCAACGATTCTGACATCAGCGTCAACTTGGATTGCGTTGGATCACTCTGCGGAATGCAGGTCGGGTGAATCTGCGTGTAACAAGGATTCGCAAATGCCGCACCCTTACGATGAGCACGCCATGCAGCCGTCACGTTACAGGCCATTGCATTTGTTGACAGGTAGAAGACGTTTCCATATCCGCCCGTGGCCATCACGACTGCGTGAGCCGCGTGCGAAACCAGTTCACCGTTCACTAAGTCGCGAGTGAC
>SYDZ01000041.1 GCA_005801025.1 Actinomycetota bacterium | reverse complement strand
TGTGATGTGGATCGTTGTTTTTGGATTAGGTGTGTACGTCGGCTGATCAGCCTTGATTGAACAGAACCTAGAGATCTGCCTGAGTAGGATTCACTTGCTCATGAAATCTGACTATTCACAAGTGCGCCTGACGGGATGGGGTCTGACCTCGCCCAGCCACGCGCGCACCGCCAAAGTCCCCCGCGGCGAAATGGGCGAGCATGTCAAGGACAGCAGCGGGCGAGGCATTGTGATGCGCGGACTCGGTCGTTCGTACGGAGACGCTGCGCAGAATGCTGGTGGAACAGTTCTCACCTTGGCGGACTCTGTGGCACAAGCGGTTCTGGACACTGAGCAGGGAACATTGACCGTCGGAGCTGGGGTCAGTCTTCATGACTTACTGCAGATCATCGTGCCGCGGGGTTTCTTCATTCCAGTTTCTCCGGGAACTCGTTTCGTGACAGTAGGTGGAGCGATTGCCTCGGATATTCACGGCAAGAATCATCACCTTGAAGGCAGTTTCGGTAATCATGTGCGGCGACTTTCTCTGCTTCTTGCTGATGGCACGGTCAAGGAACTTGGCCCAGATCAAGATGCTCCGCTCTTTTGGGCCACCGTTGGCGGAATGGGCCTCACAGGGATCATCTTGGATGCCACATTTTCTCTGATTGGCATTGAGAGTAGTCGTTGCATTGTGAATACCGTTCGTTGTCAAAATATTGATGAACTCTTTGAGGAAATGTCTCACGGTGATGATGAGCATCGTTATTCAGTTGCCTGGGTTGATCTTTTAGCGACTGGTGCCAAACTCGGACGAAGTGTTCTGTGGCGCGGAGATCATGCCCGCCTCTCAGATCTATCCACTAAGGATGCAATTGACCCACTGCATTATGCGCCCAAACATCTCACCACAGTGCCTGCATTGGTGCCATCGTTTGGCCTCGTGAACTCGTGGACTTCGACGATTTTCAATGAACTATGGCTACGCAAGGAGCCTCGTCGAAAAGTAGGCACGATCAAAAATATTCCAGCGTATTTCCACCCTCTGGATGCCATCGGTTCATGGAACCGTTTATATGGTCGGGGTGGTTTTTTGCAGTATCAATTCGTCGTTCCTTTCGGTCAAGAAAAAACTCTGCGACGAATCATTGAAATGGTGGCTATTTCAAAAACGGCCAGTCCGCTTGTTGTTCTCAAGCGCTTTGGACAATCCAATCCTGGCCCAATGAGTTTCCCTATTCCTGGTTGGACATTGACCGTGGATATGTCCTGTGTTGCATCAGGGGTCAGTGAACTGCTGCATAATCTTGACTCGATGGTCGTGGAGGCTGGTGGGCGTCATTATTTGGCTAAGGACGCGCACACGACTCCTTCAGTTATTCGACGGGGGTATCTGCGACTCGATGAATGGAAAGCCATTCAGCGAAGCGTCGATCCGAGTGGAGTATGGCAGAGCGATCTTGCTCGTCGTTTAGAACTTATTTAGCGGTAGAGAAAAAAGGATCATCATGGAAAACGCAGTCGGCGAAGTGCAAAATGTTGTGTTACTCGGTGGTCGTAGTGAGATTGGCGTAGCGATCGTTCGCAAACTTCTCTCGCCGTCTGCGCGTGTTGTGACCTTGGCTTGTCGGCGGCCTGATGAGGCGACAGAGTTGACCCACTCGCTGGGCCGCACCGGTTTAAGCGTTGAAGCGGTCTCCTTCGACGCCGCTGATACAGCGGGGCATAAGGGTTTCTTGGCTGACGTGGTGGCGCGTCACGGTGATATAGATGTTGCAATTTTGGCATTCGGAGTTCTCGGTGATCAGCAAAACTTTGATGAGGATCCGCAGTCCGCAGTCAGCGCGGTTCACACCAACTACACCGCGTCGGTTTCGGCTGCGCTATGCCTCGCGTCGCAATTTCGCCAGCAGGGTCACGGCAAACTCATTGTGCTGTCAAGCGTGGCAGGTGAGCGGGTTCGCAAGGCTAATTTTGTTTACGGTTCAAGTAAGGCCGGCCTTGACGCCTTCTGTCAAGGTCTAGCAGATTCATTGGAGGGTTCGGGAGCGAGTGTGCTAATCGTGCGACCGGGCTTTGTACATTCGGCAATGACGGCGGGGATGAAGCCTGCTCCATTTTCGACGACGCCTGAGGTGGTTGCGAATCTCACCGTCAAGGCTTTGAACGCTGGTCAGCGTATGGTCTGGACGCCGGGAATTTTACGATGGTTGTTTATGGTGTTGCGTCACTTGCCAGGTCCGCTATGGCGTCGCTTGCCGTTGGGCTGACTTCAAGAATTGACGTGTCAATGTTGGCGTAGTCGGGGTTGAATATGCCGCGACATGTAGGTGTGCACGTGCCATCTGGGCGCGGAGTGACTGGCACTAGAACCTCGACTGCATAATCAAAGAGGGGTTCGTAGGGGGCATCGTACGGGCCAATACCATCGCCTATTGAGCACTTTTGATAGAGGCGAACTAAATCATGCTGATATGAACCTCGGAGACAGAAACCGTTTTCAACAACTTGGTTTGGCACGTCAGAACCGAACTTGGTGGACTCATTGGGCTCAATCCATCCCGACCAAAAACGGGTCAAGATTAACCAATCAGCGCTCTGCACATCATCAGCAAG
>SYDZ01000040.1 GCA_005801025.1 Actinomycetota bacterium | reverse complement strand
GTCTTCCCACGGCAACTGCAGTGGCTAGCCATCATCACCGACAACGAGTTCAGTTTTTGTGTAGATCGCATCCTGACGATTCAAAAATGAGAACTCAAACAACTTCGACTCTGTGATTGCCTCCGTTGGACAGGCTTCAACGCAGAGATCGCAGTGAATGCAGCGCAAGTAGTTGATCTCGTAGACAAAGCCGAAGCGCTCACCTGGTGAGGTCGGATTTTCTGGATCATTATCGGCACCACGGACATAGATGCACTTGGCTGGGCACACACCGGCGCACAATTCGCAACCAATGCATTTCTCCATACCATCTTCGTAACGGTTCAAAACATGGCGGCCGTGCAAGCGTTCTGGCTTAGGAGCTTTTTCATCGCGTTGTGGCTTGCCCTTTTTGTTCTCGCGACCACCGGAATATTCGAGGGTGACTTTATTGCGCCGACCTACCTGGGCCAGGGTGACGAGAAATCCTCCGAGGTAGCCCATCAGAACATCGCTCCTTCACGTTCGCGGTTGGCTTTACTGACACGATTTGCTAACGACAAAATTCCCACGCAAAGTAATAGCACAACAATGCAAGCAGTAACCACGACACCACGATTCCAATCTTGATCCCGAGCAAGACGCAGAACGGCCATCAACATGAACCATCCCAGCGAAGCGGGAATCAAGATCTTCCAACCGAGATTCATCAACTGGTCATAACGGAAGCGAGGCAATGTGGCACGCATCCACACATAGATATACAAGAAGACCACGATCTTGGCGATGAGCCATAGGGTGCCTTCCCACGCACCAGGAATGCCGGGGATATCAAAGAGTCCTTGTGGCCCACCGAAGAACAGCGTGACAATGATTCCACTCATGGTAATGGTGTTCATAAATTCGGCCAAGAAAAATAACCCGAAGCGAATGCCGGAATACTCAGTATTGAAACCACCCACGAGTTCTTGCTCGGCCTCAACTAAGTCGAAGGGTGGACGGTTCATCTCGGCAGTGGCGGCGATCATGAAGATCACGAATGGAATGACACCCGTTGAGATGACATGCCAATTCGCGAAGTTCCCTTGGTGACCAACGATTCCACTAGTTGACAATGTGCCAGCCAACAAGATGACGGTAGCCACGCTCAAACCAAGAGCAGCTTCATAAGAAACCATCTGCGCTGAAGCTCGAACTGATCCCAACAGCGGATACTTTGAGCCGCTTGACCAGCCCGCCAGCATGATGCCGTAGACCGCAATTGATGAGAGCGCCAACAACAGCAAAATGCCCACGGGAGGATCGGCTAACTGCACTCGCGTGGTGTGACCAAACCAAGTCACGAGACCATCTTTACCGTTCGAGAAATCTCCACCGAGAGGAATGATTGACCACACCAAAAAGGCGGGAACGAATGCCAAGAACGGAGCCAATCTAAAAACAAAACGGTCGGCGCGTTCAGGAAGCAGATCTTCTTTGAAGAACAACTTTGTGCCATCTGCGAGGGTTTGCAAGAGGCCCCAGGGACCAGCCTTATTGGGCCCAATGCGGTTATTCATGCCGGCGATTGCTTTTCGCTCAAACCACACCATCAACATCGTGGCTACTAGTCCGACTCCAAAGACAACGACGACCTTCATCAAAATAATGAGCAAGGGCGCCCACATCAGATTGCCGATAGAAATTGGATCAAGTCCGAGTAGTGATGCACTGCCGACCATCACAGAGTCTCCACATTCACATCATTGACTAGACGTGACGAATCAATGAGTTCACCGATATTCGCGCCAATCAGTGCCCATGCCGCCCACACTGTGCCACGTACTATCGATTCGTCCATCACAACTGGGATGACGATTGAGGTGCGGTGATTTGAGACTTTGATGGATGTTCCTTCGTCAACTCCAAGACTGCTGAAATCGAGCGGGTGCATATGTAATGCAGAACTTGGGGCAAGTCCCATCAAGGACGGAGACTGGGCGACGTTCGTGCCATTGTCATACAACTTGCGACTGACGACTAATCGATATCCAAAACCCGAGTGAACTGGAACTTCCGTGGCGGTCGCACTGTGTGGCTGGGTCATCGAACGACGGAGCAACACACCATCGGGATTCACAGCTAATGCGGCACGCGAAACATCAGCGAAACTCGCCACATTGCGTGCTAGTTGGGAATGAATTTCTTGCACCGATCCCAAGCCCAAATCATGGCCTAATAACTCGCCAAGTTCTACAGCAATCATCCAATCGGGACGGGCTGTACCGCGTGCGTTGACCTTGCGGTTGAGTTGTGTGACGCGACCTTCAAGGTTGGTTGTGGTGCCATCCTTCTCGCCAAAAGCGGCAGCAGGTAGAACGACCTCACAACGTTGCAACGAAGGTGACATCGTTGTGTCAACGGCGATAATTTTCGGGACCGCTGCCAGCGCTTGACGTACAAGATGTGAATCGGGAACGTCATTCATCGGATCAGCACCAACGAGAACCAAGCAATTGATCTCGCCATCAATAGCCGATCGCAGAATTGAGTTGGTTGACCCCATGACCAATCCAGTTTCAACGGCTCCACGGATATTGCCACGACGTACGACTGGCAGGACCGTGGCCTATGGGGCGATGGCCAACACTGCATCAAGGGCAGCCATCGTGAATGAATCGTTTTCAGCCAAGTTCGCCCGACCGACAACGACGACAACTGAGCCCTGAGCGATTTGAGCCGCTACCGCAGGATCGGTCAGCGTCTGCTGGATCACCGACACCTGACGACCTGGTTCGTAACTGGCCGACTTCCAGGCATAGCGCGTGAGTCCCGTTTGCTTGGGTACAAACTCAATGAGTTTGCTGCGCTTCTTCTCTGACGCATCACGTAAGCGCACATACAAAATCGGCAATTCTTCTTTGAGGTCGGGAGACAGCAATAACACTGTCGTGGCATGAGCAGCCTCATCAATCGTTGCTTGGGCATAGCCAAAGAGCGACGTTGGAAGACCATCATCAAATTGAGCGTCAACATTGCTGATACCTAAGGACTGCGCCAAACGTGCCCACGCATAAGCGTCTTCGTTCGTTCCGCGAGCACCACCGAGAATCGCCACACTTTGTGGACCCCCGTCTTTGATCGCTTGGGCGATGAGACTGGCTGCACTAGACAAAGCCACGCTCCACGAAGTAGCAACAAGATCTCCATCGGACCGCACCATTGGATTTTCAATGCGTTGGTTACTCTTTATTGACTCAAAGTTGAAACGACCCTTGTCGCAGAGCCACCCATGATTCACCGGATCGCTGTCCACGCCTTGATAGCGCAACATTTCATCGCGACTCGATTCGAGTGTGATGCGACAACCAACGGAACAGGTCGTGCAAGTGCTTTCGATCTTAGCGAGATCCCAAGGACGTGCCTTAAAGCGATACGGCTGAGCAGTCAGGGCCCCAACGGGGCAAATCTGCACTGTGTTGCCAGAGAAATACGAACTAAATGGCTCGTCTGGGAATGTCTGAATTTGCGTGTTATTCCCACGCGAGGTGAATTGGATCAATGCATCACCAGCGACTTCATCGGCAAAACGAGTGCAGCGATCGCACAAGATGCAACGCTCGCGATCCAGCAACACTAAATCGCTAATCGGAATGGGCTTTTCGTAATGACGCTTCTCTTCTATGAAACGACTTTCCCCTGGACCATGACTAAAGGCCTGATCTTGCAATGGGCATTCGCCCCCCTTGTCACACACCGGACAGTCGAGCGGATGATTGGCGAGGAGCAACTCGACGATTCCCTCTTGGGCCCGTTTCACTTGCTCAGTTTCGGTGCGAACAATCTGACCTTCACCTACCGAAGTCATACAACTGACCACCATCATCGGTCCGCGCGGGCCTTCCACTTCAACGAGACATTGACGACACATGCCAACAGAACTCATCCGTGGGTGATAACAGAAACGTGGAATATAATCGCCACTGCGATCGGCCGCAGCAATAATCAATTCACCTTTACGCGCCGCTACCGACTTGCCGTTGATCGACATCGTGATCGCATTGGGGTCAAGAGGTATCTCCACTTCGATATTCGGTTCGGTGGTGGTCATAACGCCGCTCCCACAGCAGTCACAGGAATGGTGTGTCGTTTGACAATTCTTGCTTCAAACTCTTCGCGGAACAGCACCAGGGCCGAGTTCACAGGCGCATATGCCGATGGTCCAACGAAACAAATGGTGTTCATCTTGTATGGGAAAGGAACCGCCGCTAGCCCCAACTTCTCATTGGAGGCATGGGGGAAATCTCCAGGGCAAATTGAAGTGCCAACCTCAATTAACTGCTCAAGATCGGCGGCCGTTCCCTTGCCATCAACGACACGACTCAAAATGCGCTCAAGCCAAGTTCCGCCCTCACGACACGGCGTGCACTTGCCACAAGATTAGTGAGCGTAAAAACGAGTAAGTGTCAAAGCAGCAGCTGGGATGTCAGTGGTCTCATCCATCACCATGATCGCTCCTGAACCGAGCATTGAACCTGCTGCACCAACCTGGCTGCCCTCAAAGGGAAGATCCAATTGATCTGGTGTGAACCAAGGTGCCGAGCCACCGCCAGGAACGAAGGCCTTGAGTTCATTGTTATTGCGAATGCCGCCACAGAATTCCTCTTTGTACAACAAATCCCGAAATGTAGTGACACCATTGACGATTTCATAAACACCGGGTCGCTTGACATGGCCACTCACAGCAACCATACGGGTTCCTGGAGATGTCTTAGTTCCAATCGCCGTGTAGGCCTCGGCACCATTGCACATCAACCACGGCAAGTTCGCCAAGGTTTCAACATTGTTGACAATCGTTGGTTGACCGTACAGACCATTTGCTGCAGGGAAGAAAGGAGGCTTCAATCGTGGCATGCCACGATTGCCCTCAAGACTTTCAATCAGTGCAGTTTCTTCGCCAACAACATAAGCACCTGCACCCCAATGGAGAACAATGTCAACAGAAAAGTGTGTGCCCAAAATATTTTTACCGATATAGCCGGCTGCATAAGCATCATTCAACGCAACTGCGACTCGCTCTTGAGCAAGGGCCATCTCGCCGCGGATATACAAAAAACACTGCGATAAACCTGCTGCGTAACACGCGATCAGGCAGCCTTCAATCAATTGATGTGGATCGCGCTCCATCAGCAGACGATCTTTATAAGTTCCTGGTTCACTCTCATCGCCGTTGACAACGAGATAACGCGGGTAGACGCCTTGCGGAGTGAGACCCCATTTTGTTCCAGCAGGGAAACCTGCACCGCCGCGCCCGAGCACCGTAGCGGTCCGTACTTCGTCGTGCACTTCATTGGCTGGGCGACTGAGAGCGGCGCGCAGACCCTGGTAGCCATCAGTTGCCAAGTAACGCGTCAACGTGTATGAATCTTCGTATTCAAATCGTGAGGTCACAATTTTCGGGCGATCTCCGACGATAAATCCTGGAGCGTGTGCGTAGGTACCGGTCATAGCGCAGCCTTTCCATCCAACCAAACAGGGGCTTCGGTTACTGACTCTGGGGGTATCGCTCCGACACCACGGTCGCGCGGAATGTGCTGGCCCACCCGAGCCACTGTGCCGTGCGCAGGGATCTCATCAACGAGACGACCAGCGGACAAATCATCAATCAGTGAATCAAAATCGGCTGCCGTCACTCGGAAGCGGTAACGATAATTCACTTGAAGGCAGGGTGCCTCGGTGCAAGCTGCCTGACATTCTGCGTGCTCAAGAGTGAACATGCCATCATCGGTCGTCCCGCCCATCTTGACGCCCAGCTTGTGTTCGGCATAATGCATCAGTTCCTCTGATCCCATCAGCGCACAAGACAAGGTTCCGCAGATATTGACCAGATATTTTCCAACTGGTTCAAACTTGAACATCTCGTAGAACGACGCCGTGCCGTAGACCTCGGCTGATGTCGAACCGACAAGTTCACCAATATGCACCATCGCATCATTGGTGATGTAGCCATCTTGTTGCTGAGCCATGTGCAATAAGGGGATCATCGCCGAACGCGGACGCGGATAGCGACCAATGATCTCCTTGGCAAGACGAATGTTGCCTTCAGATAAACGCGACATCAGCGATCAACCTCTCCTAGAACTGGGTCAATGGACGAAATCACTGCGACTGCATCGGCTACTAAGCCACCACGCATCATGTGTGGCAAAGCCTGGATATTGACAAAACTGGGGGCCCTCATATGAATGCGATATGGCTTGGAGCCACCGTCGCTGACGATGTAGCAACCAATTTCTCCGCGCGGACTTTCAATCGCCACATAAACCTCACCCTCAGGAACCTTGAATCCCTCGGTGAAAATCTTGAAGTGGTGGATCAGTGCTTCCATAGATTCGTCAATGCGTGCTCGCGGCGGTGGAGTCACTTTCTTATTCTGAATGCGGTAGTCACCCTTGGGCATATTGTCAAGAATCTGATACACGATGCGCATCGACTCGCGAATTTCATTGATGCGGATTGCATAACGATCAAAGGCGTCGCCGTAGGAACCGACGATGACATCAAACTCCATCTTCTCATAATGCAGATACGGCTGATCCCGTCGCAGGTCCCACGCCACACCCGTTGAGCGCAAAATCGGTCCACTCGTTCCGAGGGCCAAAGCTTCATCTGCAGTAATCACGCCAACACCTTGCAGACGCTCACGCCAGATGGGTTGATCGGTCATCAAGATGTCGTATTCGGCCAGACGACCCGGCAACATTTCAAGAATCTCAAGAACATCGCTGCGCCAACCCGCAGGCAGGTCGGCTGCCACACCTCCAGGACGAATGAAGTTGTGATTCATGCGCAAGCCAGTCACCTTTTGAAAGAAGCGCAAAACCTCTTCACGTTCACGCCAGCCATACAACATCATTGACACTGCGCCAAGATCCATACCGTTCGTAGCCAAGAACAACAAATGGCTACTCATGCGATTGAGTTCTGAAAGGAGCATTCGCATCCATACGGCACGCTCAGGAATATCGTTTTCAATGCCAAGCAATTTTTCAACAGCCATTGAGAAAACAAGCTCATTATTTAATGGACTCAAATAATCCATGCGCGTGACATTGGTGCCACCTTGCATGTACGTCAGGTCTTCACCAGTTTTCTCCATCCCGGTGTGCAAGTAGCCAATGATCGGCTTGCAACGCAGAACAGTTTCACCTTGCAACTCCAACATCAAACGCAATACTCCGTGAGTGCTGGGGTGCTGAGGCCCCATGTTGATGATCATCGTTTGATCTTCGTCAGAATCGCCCGACGATTGCCCAAGATTGGCAACTTCGGCTTCACTCATGCGTAGGACCGAACCAACTTCACGCAAAATTTCCTTGGCGCTGATTTCGCTGCGGGCACGCATTTCCTGGGCCCCTTCGTTGGTCTTAAAAATATTTTGACCAGACGTCATGAGTGCGACCCCTTGAACTGAACAGGGATACGACCAATTTCATAATCCTTGCGCAGCGGATGACCATCCCAGTCTTCTGGCATCAAAATACGCGTCAGATCAGGATGGCCATCAAAGGAAATGCCGAACATATCAAAAACTTCGCGCTCCATCGCCTCTGTCCCCGGCCAAAGGTCAAACACTGATGCGATAGTTGTGTCTGATTCAGGCACCTGAACACGCACACGAATGCGATCACGAGAAGCGATTGCTGTGAGATTGACAACGATTTCAAATCGTTCAGCAACGATTCCGTCGGGTAATGAACGTCCGGGGTGAGTGAGAAAGTCCACCGCTGTCAGATCGCAACACATTGCGTAGCCACTATCTAATAATTTTTTCAGAAGCGCCACGTACTGTGCGCGCGAAGGGTGCACCACCGCTTGCCCGTGTGAGTCAGTGAGTGGGCAACCATGCAACATCGGTTGGGCTTCAGGAGTTCCTTCTTGATCGCTCATGACCAGGTCTCTGTGCGGCCAATTGATAGAGAGACTGGTGCAGTTTGCGCTGGAATCTCGGTGATGTGGATGTTTGCACCCGCTCCACTGCTAGCGCGACGACGCATGATTTCTCCGTCTTCAATCTTTTGATGCAAGGTCTCGATTGCATGAATCAAAGTTTCAGGTGTCGGAGGACAACCAGGAGCGTAAACGTCAACAGGAACGATTTGATCGACACCTTGAAGAATTGCGTAGTTATTAAACATCCCACCACTTGATGCACACACACCCATGGAGATCACCCACTTCGGTTCCATCATTTGGTCATACACCTGACGCAGAACTGGGGCCATCTTCTGACTCACACGACCCGCAACAATGATGATGTCTGCCTGACGCGGCGAGGCGCGGAATACTTCCATTCCGAAGCGGGCGATGTCATAGTGCGGGCCGCCAGTTCCCATCATTTCAATAGCGCAACAAGCCAGACCAAAAGTTGCGCCCCAACTTGAACGGCTACGCGACCACTTAACTAAATCTTCAATTTTTCCGGTGATGAAGTTGTGCTCAACGCCTCCGAGTCCATCATCAAGAACGTTGCGCACCAAACCCATGTCAGTCCCCCAACGCTCAAGCTGCCTGATCGTCGCCGAGACGACCATCTAGTCCGACTCGACGAATTGTCGTCGTCGTCGTGCGGGTTGCCGAGACACCATCAACTAAACGGCGGGCCTTTGCCAACGGACCCCAGTCAAGGGCTCCGCGGGCTACGACATAAACGAAAGCCAAGAAGAAAACAACGCTAAATGCAAACATCTCCCAAAACGCAAAGGCACCAAGTTCGGCTCGGTTGGCGGCGTACGGATAAATGAAAATGATTTCAATGTCGAACATGATAAATAACATCGCCACGATGTAGAAACTGACAGGAAAACGCTCGGGTGGTTCGCGGCTGGGGACAATGCCACATTCGTAAGGCGCATCTTTCGCCAATGACGGTCGGCGAGGAGCCAGCAACTTTGAGGCCACAAAACTTAACGCCCCAAAAAGAACGGCAAGGATGGTGAGCGCTACAACGGGAAGATATTGCCCCATCAGTTAGGCCACCGCAGGAACAGGCATGGCAAGATTGGCAGCCAAAGTACGATCACGGCGATGCAACATCCAGCAACAGATGAAGAAAATGATTCCAGAGCCAAAGGTGACCAGCAACGCTGGTTGACGCTTGGTGCCAAGGTCGCGAATCATGACAATATATTGGTGAGACTTACTCTCGTCAATAACGGGCCGTGCAGGAGCGCGACCAGGTTCGACTCTCTGTGGCACAAGAGCGGCAATTTCCACAATCGCGTAATGCGGTTTGTGAAAGAAGGCAAGGAAGTCAACTTTGTCGCCGATCTTTGGATAACGCTCACCACCGCGGTCATACACCGCGACTGCTTGGTATTCCCCGCCGGCGTACAACTCGGCTTCAACTTGAATGATTTCGTCTGCCGCCGCGATGGACTGACCACGACCCTTATCATCGATTGGGAGAACCTTCCAATTTTCTTCTCGCAGAGCTTCCGCTCCGACAGCAGCAGCCTCAACTGGAGATGCCCCCTCAGGAATCTTCACCGAGTTAACGAGCACTTCGGCCTGTGGTAACAGGGCTACATCGCGTACGACTGTGAAGGGTTGCGCCGGCTTCCATGACGGCTCATTACCTTTGAGACCAATGCCGTAGGTCATCCAGATAACACCCATCATGACCATCCAACCGCTGAGTCCCGCAAGCGCAACTAAGAGTCCTAAGCGAGCACCCATGTTGGTTGCAAGGATCAGGTAAACACTTCCACATAAGGCAACAACGGCGATAATGACCGTGAGAAGCCCGCGAATTTCGGGTTCCCAAGCGATGCTTAACATGGTGCTCATAATTCGTTCCGCACGTAGTTCACGATCTGTTGGATCTGTTCAGCAGTTAATAAATCTCCAAAGCCAGGCATCCGACCCGAACCTTGTCCTTGGACACCGTACTTCGCTCCGAACTTTGAGCCAGCCTTGATGAAGTTGATCATTTCTTGCTCAGTCGCGAAGTGACTGTTCGTCGCTCCACCGGTGAGGTTCCAGCCATAGGCGCCCGAACCAGTCTGTCCAGGCTCTCCCCAACTCCATCCAGGCGTATGGCAACGAGCACAACTAAAACCACCTGATCCTAATTCGAGATTGAAAAGCGCTTCCCCAATTGAGCCGTAGGTACCATCCGCGACAGACTTTTCGGCGGCGGCTTGGACCTTTTCCTGCTCAACCAGAGGCAAATGTCCACCTTCACAGTTCAACGGCTTGGCGTCAGCCACGATGCAGTCTTCACGCGGAATCTGAATGCTCTTGAGGTACGCCAATAACGTGTCAATCTGTTGGGCGTTGAGTGGTCCACCACCCTCAATCCCCCACGGGGACATTGGCGAAAACGGACGGCCGTATTGCAGGATGAAACGAACTTCACTTTCATCAAAACGATAAAAGACGGTGTTAATTGCTGGGGCTTTCCACAACACTGATTTCACTTCACCAGTTTTAGAATCAGTGATTGTGTACGGAGCGGCACCACCTGGGCCTTTCATTCCACCATGACAACCAGCGCAGTTGAATCCACCCTCAGCAGTTGGAGCAAAAAGGTTTGAGCCCCACTCAATAAAGCGATTTTCTTTACCGCTTGTTGCGCCGGCTTGACGACTCGGTTCCAAAATCCAGTAAGCAGGTAATCCAATAGTGATCGTTGCCAGCATCAAGACACCGAGCAATTGCATTTTCTGCAGGCGCTTACCCTCAAGAATTTCATCATCAAAATATTCTTTACGGTTAGCGGCAAGTTCAATCTCTGAACCAATCTCAGCGCGACCCGCTGATCGATTGAAGAATGCATAGGTGACGTAACCGATGACGAAAAACAGTGCTATGAGCGAGGCGAAAGTAGAAGTGACGAGCGAAATCATGATCAGTGCTTTGCCTCTCCGGAAACGCAGTGGGGTCCTTCGGCTTCCTGTCCAGTCGTGTTGATACCAATGGCAGGACCATTAAATATTGTCCCCGTGTCAACAATGACGTTTCCATTAGACACGTTGATACCAAAGCGATCCATACCACGTGGCGCAGGACCTGCCTTCTTCTCACCAACACGGTCGTACTGCGATCCATGACATGGGCATTCAAACCACTGCGAACTCTTGCATTCAGGAACTCGACAACCCAGGTGGGGACATTTCTGGTAGAGCGCGACAAGGCCATTTTCCATACCGTTTAAAACTGGCCCCTGATTGCCGTACGACAACCGCGCCTTGGGGAGAGAATCAGCGGGGTAAGTGGTCAGCCAAGTGCGCGCCTCGGGCTTATAGACAAAACCGCGTTCACTGCGAATCTGCGCTATCAAGTCATCAAGGCGACCGACATTCACCTTGGAACCGAAACCGCCGCCAGCCCGAGGCCACAAAAAGGCAATCAGCGAAGCGCCAAATGCCGCTGTACCCGTGAGCACCAAAAAGATTGACGCACGGTTGAAAAACTGGCGACGGGAAACATCAACGGCCTCTTGATCTGGCGCTCGCCAGACCACTGGGGCGACTTCAGTAGCTTTTTCAAGAACGGCGGTGCGAGTAGCGATTGCCTGTGATTCATACGCAGATCCTGAAGGAGCATCTCCCGCTTCAGCCTTAATTGACTTGTCACGCTTCACAGTTTCTCGCGCAAGGGCTCCTGCGCCGCGTACATCAGAGCGTCGCGCTGAAGTAATGACCATGACAGCAGCCAACACCACTAGGGCGAGGATAACTAAAACGATTGTTGCTAGCGGTGTCATAAAAGTGTGATCCTCACAACTCGAAGAACAGGCCGTCCCGCCAAGGGAAGACGAAGTTGAAACCAGGGCCACGGAAGAAAGATCCGATGATGACCAACACGGCCCAAAACATCAGGTGAATAGTCATGATCGAAGTCGCAAACTTGCGGTCCTCAGGTTTGTTGGACGGATTCTTGTCAATGAACGGAGCCAAAATTAAAGCAAACAATGCCACTCCAGGAATTGTCACACCAGCCACCATCGGGTGGAACATCGTCAACAATTCTTGAAGTCCCAAGAAGTACCAAGGAGCCTTTGACGGGTTGGGCGTTTGGTTGGGGTTAGCCAACTGCAACAAGGGAGCATTGACGAAGATTGCCACGAAGAACAAAAACGCAGTGCAAGCAACGGCCGCCACAAATTCAACTGCCAGCAGGTGAGGCCACGTATGCACTTTGTCAACTGGGGTGGCTTTGACATCTTGAATCGAGCCCGACTTGACGACTGTCAACAAACGTTGAGTATGACCACCTGGACCCGCTCCGATGGGCAGACCTGCGGCGACTGGAGCAGCACCCACAAGGGCACCCACCTTTTCGGCGACAGCAACTTGCGCTCCGCCAGTTTTATCTTTCGCCGCTTTGCTGCGCTCAAGAAGATGAGCCGGAATGCGCGGATCTGCGGCTGAAGCATCACTGGAACTAGGGGACGCCGCGCCAGCCTGCGCAGCGGCCTGATCGCGAGCGGCTTGCGCTCGCTTCAAAAGGTGTTCGGGGATTTCAGTCATGTTGAGTCATTTCCTTTCAGGCACTGGTCACAACGGACCTGAGATGCCACCGTCCTTGCGGACACGCCAGAAGTGGATAGCCATGAAAATCACGATGACGAAAGGCAACATGAGAACATGCAGCACATACCATCGCAGCAACGTCTCAGAACCGATCTCAACACCACCGAGCAATACAAAACGCACTTGAGAACCAAAGACTGGGGTATACCCCATCATGTTGGTACCCACGGCGACCGCCCACATTGACAACTGATCCCATGGAAGCAAATAACCTGTGAAGGAAAGGAGCAAGGTCAGTGTCAATAAGACGACACCGATCACCCAGTTAAATTCACGCGGAGCTTTGTACGCACCATGATAAAAAACACGGGCCATGTGCAAGAACACCGAGAGCACCATTAAGTGTGCTCCCCATCGATGCATATTTCGCACAAGTAATCCGAAGGCCACCGAGGTCTGCAAACTACTGATGTCATTCCACGCTGCCGTGGCTTCAGGGCGGTAGAAGAACATCAAGAAAATGCCTGTCACCGTTAAGTGAATGAAGAGGAAGAAACTGAGTCCACCCAAACACAAGGTGTAGCTCACCTTGACGGCATGACGCTTGACCTTCACGGGATGCAAGTGATAAAGCACCGAGTTCATGATGACGTACGAGCGGTTACGTGGGCTATCGGTGTAGCCCTTACGGAAAATAGAACCAGGACGGAAGATTGAGTTCCAGGCTTGACTGCCTTGAACATTCTCTACCGTCTGATTCAGACGCTCTTTTGCTGTTGGACGAGGATCGTCAATGACTTTTGCCATGGGTTTTTCTCCTAGAAACGCATTCCATATGCGTAACCGTGATTAGCGGTACGTGTGTGAGTGTCGCCAGTTGCGAGAGCCGCACCAGCCTTGCCAAGAATGATGACGCCGGTCGGACACCGATCGACGCACAGTGCACAACGCGTACAAACATCATCATCAATAATGAACAGAACATGGTCGTTAGGGTCAAGCCCAGGGAGCTCGGTGTTGGTGGCTTCTGCCACAGCATCGGGAGTCACCATGTGGATGCACTTCCACGGACAGATATCAACGCAACCCTCGCACATGATGCATTCCGACTGGTCGATATGAATGAATTGCTTGGGCTTCACCGCCTTGGTGAGATAATCAGCGTCAACTTCAACCAGTTGATACTGGTCGGAGTACGGCATCATTGGCGGATTGGCGTCAGTGCGAGTCATGGGATTATGCCTTCTTCACCAAAGGACGACCGTAACTAGATTGCTCAACCTCGGTGGACTTTGTTGCGCCACGCTTTTGCCACCACGTCCACATGTAAATCTGAGCGCCCAGAAACAATCCATAAATACCAGTGACGGCGATATCACCAATCTGCAGATAGTTGATATCAAACGGGAAACTTCCACCGGCTGCTTGGGATTTAAAGATTGATCCCGGTCCGAGGAATGGCTTGTCGGATTGCCAACCGAGTTCATTTTGAACATGGACTAACCATTGATGAGGCACAACTCCGTAAGCCAAGAACATCAGGAAAAATGCGTACACAGAGCCAAACATCGCCTCGCCCCATGACATGGGAGTACCGATAGGACGGCGTTTGCCGTACACAAAAACAAGACCCGCAAGAATTGTTGTCAAAGCCAAGGAGAACAGGAAAGCCTGATTCATTCCTGGCCATTTCAGGATGTCAATCGCCAGCATCTAGCCGGTATTCCCTTCCGTGCCTTGTAACGAGGTCGATACATGTTTGAGTTTCGTGGACTTAGCTGTATTAAAAATCTCTAGAAGAACTGACTAGAACCTTAGTCGTCAAGAGCCTCGCGCGACCCAACTCACTCACAAGAACAAACAAAGATTTCGGGCACACAGAAAATTATGACGGCATTGCTGAAAATCGGAATCTTTCACTACTTGAGGTCTATCGCCGTGGACTACCCCTGAGGTGGGTTGTGCGTTAGTTCACGGTACCTAAGTGACAAGATTCCTAGGAGTTTTTGCCCCAGAAAAGGCTAGGAATTCCGTCATAGCCTCACTCGCGCTCTAGTCTTCTTATTCAAGACGACAGCCACTCGGTCGTTGTCAAAAAATTGTCGTACCCCACGCCCGAAAGGACTGGCCCGTGACCGAAATTCCCGAGCACCTCTTAAAACGATCCCGCGACCGAAAGGCCGCTGGCGGGGATGCCTCTTCGACAGAGGTTTCTGCAGGCGCTGCAGTTCCGGCGACGACTGGCGCAACGACACCCACCGCCCGAGTTTTGGTGGAAACTGAGGCTCAAAAGCCCGCAAAGAAGCCCGATCCGGCCTATGTCACGGCCGCCAAGACGCGTGGTCGCATCCCATCTTGGGCCATGGCCACGCTTGCTTTGATGCCCATTTTCTTGTTCATGTACGTCCGTGGCTTGGAGCCGCAAAAAGCCGAAGCACAGGGTCCGATTGCTCTCGGAATGGAGAACTACGGTGCCTGCGCAAGTTGTCACGGTGCCGACGGCGCAGGTGGTGCCGGTCGAGTCTTGAAAGACGGTGAGTCGTTGAAGACTTTCCCTCATATTGAAGACATGTTGAATTGGGTGTATGCCGGAACCGAGGCCTACGAGGCCGCCGGAGTCGCATCCTACGGCGATCCGAATCGCGAGGGCGGGGCTCACTATCCCCGGTCTTACAACGGTGGAGTGATGCCCGCCCAAGGGGAAAAAGCCGGTGGGGCGCTCACCGAAGCAGAGATTTTAGGACTCATCTGCCATATTCGTTATGACATTTCAGGTGCTGATGACGCTGGAGAATGGGCCGAAGAGTACGAAAAGTGGTGTAGTCCAGAGAGCCAGATTTTTCTTGACCTTGAATCTGGAACTTTGACCTTTGAGTCCCCCGAATTGGGTATCGGAACCGCTCCCCGCCTTGGCACCCCAGCCGACCAAGAAGTGATGGTCGCTGGCTGAAAAGGCCAGTACCCAGTCGATGTGACTTCGACTGTGACCAACAGAACGCCCACGACCCCGAACCCATCTAGGCGCTGAGGCGCTATGACCACCACTTCCTTGCCATGACTTCCCACCACGATGTCCTGATCATTGGCGCTGGACCCGCTGGTGCGGCTGCCGCGTACTGGTTGGCCACAGAGGGTCTCGATGTTGTCATCGTCGACAAAAAGCTTTTTCCGCGGGAAAAAACATGTGGTGACGGTTTAACCCCGCGAGCTGTCAAGCAGATCAACGATATGGGTCTTGGCGATCAACTCTCTCAGTTCCATCGTTACGACGGGTTGCGCACGACTGCGCACGGCAAGGCCATTGAACTGCACTGGCCCTCGCATCCGATCTATCCACAACACGGCTATGTCGTGCGGCGCCGAGAACTGGACACAATGGTGGCGCGCCATGCGGTCGCCGCGGGAGCAACGTTGCTTGAAGGTCACGAAGCCCTCGCTCCAGTTCTGGAAAGGGGTTTTGTTCGCGGAGCGACAATTCAAAGCAAAGACTCTGACATTCCTTTCAATATCACGGCGCGCTATGTGATTGTCGCCGACGGCGCCAACAGTCGCTTCGGGCGATCACTCGGGACCTTTCGAACTAAAGAGTGGCCATACGGAACCGCCATTCGCACCTATTGGGAAACTCCACGTCACGCTGAACCTTGGATTGAGTCGGCACTTGATGTGAAAGACCGTAACGGAAACCAGATGCCTGGTTATGGCTGGATCTTCCCCGTCGGTGATGGAACTGTGAACATCGGCGTTGGGCTGTTATCAACATTTCGCGATTTCAAAAGTGTGAACACAACCCACCTGCTGGATGCCTATGCCCACATGGTGGCTGACCGCTGGGAAATTGACCCTGATCATCCCACAATCAAGGCAACCTCACGGCGAATTCCGATGGGTGGCTCGGTTGGACCAAAATCTGGACCTACGTATCTTGTCATTGGTGATGCAGCAGGAAGTGTGAACCCCTTCAACGGGGACGGTATTGATTACGCCTATGAAACTGCGCGCATGGCTGCAGAGGTGCTCACCGACGCTATTCGTAACAACGACCCAGCAGCATTACAGCGCTACCAAATGTTGATTGACGATGAGTACGGTCAATACTTCAAGGTGGCGCGTTTATTTACCCGCATCATTGGTCGACCGGTGATCATGCGCGAACTTTCGCGAGTCGGAATGCACAGTCGCACTCTGATGGAATGGGTTGTGAGAATCATGGCCAACTTGTTGCGTCCCGATGAAATCGGACCAGCAGAAGTGGCCTATAAAGCGGCAGCCGCAATTGTACGACTCACACCTCATGCGTAATTCGTCGTTGCTTTAACCCTTGCAACGCACAGCAGATACTTGTGCTTGAGAAAGATCCACGATCGTCACGTGCCGTTTCTCATATTTGGCAACAAATGACGTGAGATTTGGTAGTTCCTCCTGACACCGACGCACAACTACGTCAAGTAGAGGAACCTCCAAGCCATTGGTGAGTCGGGCATACGTAACACCGTCAAGCAATTCTTCAATCGGGGCCAACTCAAGTTCGCTACTGCCAACTTCTGGAGCGGGAACCAACGAAAACCAAACGATGCCATCACCCAAAGTGTCAGCCAAAATAACGCACGCGTTGAGCGCCTCCGGGAATAAACAAGTTGATTCCCCCATTGTCCCATCAGCGATCGTTAACACTCGGCCGTCAAGTAACACCGCAGTTGCATCTCCATTTGATATTCCATTTGATACTGACCATGCTTGGTCGGAGCGCACGGTTGACGTTTGCGCAATGAGATCAATGCGACGGTTATTTGCCTCCACGACAACCTGATTGGAGTCGCTTGAGCCTTGGCACATCCATAAAAGTATTGTCAGTGCACATAAAGATGCCAGAGTCGCCCAATATCGCCAGGAGAGAAACTGTCGCATAGGTGAAGCGTAGGGCGTCAGAGGGCGACGGCGAGTGCAGCTCGGTGAAAACGCTCTGCTAGGTCATCCATCACGACATCATCATGACCTAAGCCGACAAAAATTGCCTCATAGGCCCCCGGTGCCATTGCTACACCTCGCGCCAACAGTGCGTGAAAAAAGCGCGCAAATAACTTTTCGTCAGTTCGCTTGGCTTCATCAAAATTGATTGGCAAGCGATCACTCCCTAGAGCATCTCCAAGGAAAATTCCCACGAGTGTGCCGACACGCGATGTGGTGACTGGTAAACCTGCTGCCGACGTGGCCTCAGTAATCAATGACGCTAGGCGGGTGGCACGCGTTTCAAGAAGACGATAAACATCAGGAGTGAGTTGACTCAGGGCCGCCAATCCCGCCGCCGTCGCCATCGGATTTCCAGCCAATGTTCCAGCATGGAAAACTTTTCCAAGGGGCGTGAGATTTTCCATGATGTCTTGACGACCGCCGACTGCGCCGATTGGCAGGCCACCACCAATGACCTTGCCGAAACACGTCAGGTCGGGCTTGACCGAGTAGCGACCTTGAGCACCATCAGGACCGAGACGAAAGCCAGTGATCACTTCATCGAATATCAATAACGCGCCAACCTTGTCGCACGCGCGTCGTAAACCTTCAAGAAAACCTGGCACTGGGGCGACCACGCCCATATTGGCAGCAACTGGTTCGACAATGACAGCAGCTACTGATTCATCAATTTCAGGTATCACGTTGTAGGGAGCCACGATGGTGTTGGCGACGGCCTCAGGTGGCACACCCGCTGTGCCCGGAATACCGAGGGTTGCCACACCACTACCACCTGCAGCAAGAAGAGCATCGGTAGCGCCGTGGAAGTTCCCAGAAAAGATTATAATTTTTGCGCGACCCGTCAGCCCACGAGCAAGTCGTACCACTGTTGAGGTGGCTTCGGTACCCGAGTTCATAAAACGCACTCGCTCACACGATGGCACACGTTCGCTCATCGCCTCAGCCAATTTCATTTCACGCGGTGTCGGGGCACCGAAGGAGGTTCCATCCACCGCGGCTTCACGCAAGGCCGCAGTGATTGCTGGATGCGCGTGACCAAGAATGACCGCACCATAACTTTGAACGAGGTCAATGTAACGCGTACCCTCCACGTCATAGACATGGCCACCGCTACCTCGAGCCACGACATACGGTGAGCCACCGACGGCTTTGAAGGCGCGGATTGATGAGTTCACACCACCTGGAATGACACGTGCCGAGCGCTCAAATAAAGTCACGTTTGATGGCACGCCAGCACCCTGACAAACAATGGGGTCACAACCAGCAGCCACACAAGCTACGGGATCACACAATGGAATGGACGACTGCTGAGTTGTACTCATGTGCTTTAACCGTTCGTTAATTCGCCGTACCAACGCGCCAAGTACGTGAGAATAATGTCTGCGCCGGCACGTTTGATCGCCGTTAAATGTTCAGTAGCCACAATGTCGTGATCAATCCAGCCGTTGGCTGCTGCTGCTTTGATCATTGAATATTCACCACTCACGTGATAGGCCGCCACGGGCACATTGACGAGTTGTCGCACCGCAGCGATGACATCAAGATAGGCCAAAGCAGGTTTGACCATCACCATGTCAGCACCTTGTTCAATATCGGCTTCAACTTCAGTCAGAGCTTCACGGGCATTGCGCCAATCCTGTTGATAGCCCTTGCGATCGCCACCACCGATAATTTGCACATCAACAGCTTCCCGAAACGGTCCATACAAACCAGATGCATATTTTGCCGAGTAGGCAAGAATTGATGCTTCGCTATGACCGTTGGAATCAAGAGCCGCACGAATGACACCAACCTGACCGTCCATCATTCCACTTGGCGCAACAACATGTGCGCCAGCATTAGCTTGGGCGATTGCGGCCTTGGCATACACCTCAAGAGTTGCGTCATTGTCTACTGAACCGTGACCATCAAGAATGCCACAGTGACCGTGACTGGTGTATTCATCAACGCATAAGTCAGACATCAGGACAACTTGATCACCAAAATCGGAACGCAGATCAGATAGC
Organism: Actinomycetota bacterium; assembly: GCA_005801025.1. Taxonomy (GTDB): domain Bacteria; phylum Actinomycetota; class Acidimicrobiia; order Acidimicrobiales; family Ilumatobacteraceae; genus Casp-actino8. The sequence continues at coordinate 11,680 of SYDZ01000040.1, read as the reverse complement.
GCTAGTTGGACAATGCCTCGGGGATCAAAGGCTCCCGAGCCAATCTCGTCTTTCGTACCCGGAATACCAAACAGAATCACTGACTTGACGCCGAGGTCAGCGAGTTCACGGACCTCCTGTCGAAGACTCACTCGAGTGTGTTGCACAACTCCAGGCAAAGAAAGAATCGGTATCGGCGAATCAATACCTTCACGGACAAACAGTGGCGCAACTAAATCGTTGACATTCAGTCGAGTTTCAGCCACGAGATCACGAAGAGCCTGAGTGCGGCGTAAGCGACGAGGGCGCGACGCGGGAAAACGTGCTGACATACTCACAGCCTACGGGCGATATTTAGTCAACGACTCCCCAAGGCCAATGAAGTGGCACCAACCAATCCCTGCAGAGATTGTTCACTGGCAACTGTGACTGGAGCGATGCCCAATTCACTCAGTGTCGCGGCGGTCGTCGGGCCCATCGCCACGACCACTGCGGGAGTCAATCGTCCGAAAAGCGTGACCCAAGCGCGTGCCGCTGAAGCCGACGCAAAAGTGATGGCATCACATCCGCGAATCTCCACCTCTTGATCTGTGGCAGTAGTCAGCGGCACGGTTCTGTAGCTCACAACTCGGTCCACAGTCCAACCCCGAGCGCGCGCCGCAATTTCAAAATCATCCCCCGCCGACTCAGCTACCGCCACAAGAACCCGCCCTGACCCAAACGGGAATATTTCTCCCAACGAGCGTCCGGTTTGCACGGCTGGAATGAGATCAGCACCACCAACAGCTTGCGCAGTTGCCGTTCCGACAGCAGCAATTTTACAGGATTGATGTTCACGAGATCCTGCAGTCATGGCTTCACGAAAACGGCGTGCACCCTCAGGAGAAGTGACCACGACCCAGTCGTATTGGTCAATCGCTTGACATGCCTCACGAAGTGCTTGACCGTCGTCCGCAGGGTCAACTGTGTCCGTCACTGCAATCTCGATCACCTCCGCTCCAGCCTCACGAAACATCTCGCTCAGAGCGCCAGCACGTTGTGCTGAGCGCGTGACAATGATTCGCCGTCCAGATAACGCAGCGGTCGACAGGTCATTGGCCATGATTTTGATGTCAACCGGCGACTGAATCTCGTGCGGTGCGAGCGGCCGACCGTGAAGCAAGAAGTAAATCATCATGAGATGAGATGTGCCCCGTGGCGATTGAGGCAAAGTGATGTTGCGCTGCATCATCAGAAGCCAGATATACCAACATTGTTGAACCATCGTCATAAGCGCCGACTGGTAATGAACAACCCGAACCCAACTCAGCGAGAAATGCCCGCTCATGTTCCACAGCGCGACGCGATAATGAATGATCAATGGCGTGCAAAATATCGTGCGTCTGTTGATCATCTTCACGACATTCGATAGCCACGCAGCCCTGACCAACTGCAGGCACCATGACTTGCACGTCAATATATTCACTGACGCGATCGCTCCAACCCAAAATTTCTAATGCCGCTGCGGCCATCACAATCGACCCATCAACTGGAATCTTTTCTAGACGAGTTGGGATGTTGCCACGAAGTTCAACGAAATGCAGATCTGGACGAATAGCCGTGAGTTGTGAGCGCCGACGAACAGAGCCGGTCGCAACTGTCACACCTTGACCTAAATCGGCCAAAGAACGACCTACCAAGACATCGCGCGGATCACGTCGCTCGCCAAAGGCAGCGATAACTAAACCATCAGCGGGAGTGGAAGGAAGATCTTTGGCGCTATGTACAGCAATGTCTGCTCGACCTGCCAAAACAGCGGCCTGCACCTCTTTAACAAAAACGCCTTGCCCACCAATAGTGTGCAGCGGCACATCTTGTCGTTGATCCACGGTTGTATCAACGAACACAAATTCAACGTGCAGTCCACGATGATGAGCACGTAAGAGATCGGCTACGGCAGTGGCTTGAGTGCGGGCTTGAGCAGAACCTCTAGTGGCAATGCGAACACTCGTCATGAGCGCTGACTCGCCGTCAACTCAAGTCAAAGAGATCGCGTACGGCCGCCGAGTTGCGTTCTCCTCGCGGAGTACCTGCATCGTCTTTGAGGCGCACTGACATGTCGTGGAGCAACTTAGCAACGATGCCCTTGGTCAAGGCATCTACTGCTTGTTGTTGTTCATCAGATAATGAGGACAACTTCTTCTGCAAACGATCAATCTCGGCTAGGCGCACCACTTCAGCACGAGCATGGAGCAGCGCCACAAGTGGCGCTGCCTGGCGCGCTGTCAACTCCAGAGTGAAGCGCTCTAATTCTTCAGCAACAATCTTTCGTACGGCTTGGGCTTCAGCAACACGCAATGCCTGTCCGCGTGCCGCCCAGTCACGCAAATTATCTAAATCAAGTAAGGTCACGCCGTCAATTGTCGCGACATCGGACTCAACATCGCGCGGCACGGCAATATCCACGATGAACAGTGGTCGCGAAGCGCGCTGTTGCATTGCCTTTGAGACCATCTCAACGTCAATAACTGTTGTGCCAGCACCAGTACATGTCACAACGACATCTGCCTGCGTCAGAGTCTCGGCGAGCCGATAAAACTCAGTCACTGAACCAGAAACTCGATCAGCTAGGGCTTGTGCTTTGGCGATGGTTCGATTGGTAACAAGAACTTGGCTGATACCAGCATCAGCCATCGCAATCGTGACACCCTCGCCCATGTCGCCAGCCCCGACGACAAGGACAGTCAACCCTTCAACCGTTCCGAGATTTTCGCGGGCCATATCGACGGCAGCCTGACTGACACTCGCAGTATGGCGACCGATAGATGTTTCAGTACGCGCCCGCTTTCCAGTTTGAATGGCGTGTCTAAACAAAAGATTCAGCGTGGATAGCGATCCACCTTCATGTTGCGAACGCTCCCAGGCCGAACGCACCTGTCCAAGAATCTCGCTTTCGCCTACGACTGCCGAATCCAGCCCAGCAGCCACTTCAAATAAATGACTAATGGCAGCATCGTCGTGCTGGCTATAGACATGCGGAGATAATTCTTCCGGGGAAAAGTTGCCAAGGTCGCAAAAGAAATCGCGCAGATCGCCGTAGGCCCCGTGAAACTTCTCGGCAACTGCGTACACCTCGGTGCGATTACATGTTGACAGCACGACAACTTCACGAATGTTGGGTCGCGCCATCAAACCGTGAACTGTCTTGGCGATCGCGTCGTCAGCAATTGTGACCCGCTCCAGAAGAGAGAGAGGACCAGTTCGGTGATTCACCCCAAATACGACGATTGACACGACAGTAACCCTATCTCTCAGACCTTTTATCGGACCTATGCACTGACACTCTTCGGTAAAACTTGTGGCCATGGAACAACTTTTTTCTTGTGTTGCTCATGAAAACTCAGGATCTGCAGTTCACACGCCAAATCAACTTGGCGAACGGTAATTCCCGCTGGAACGCTCACAGGAATCGGGGCGAAGTTCAAAATACTGGTCACCCCCGCAGAGATCAGTCGATCGGCAACCATCTGAGCGGCCTCGCCCGGAACTGCCACCACGCCGATCGCCACCTTCCGTGAGGCAATGAGAGCAGGCAACTCATCAATATGGCCCACCCGCAGACTGCCAATCAGCGAACCAACTTTGGCTTCGTCGATGTCCACGAGCCCGACGATTGGGTAACTCCGTCGGCCAAACCCGCCAGAGCCAATGAGGGCCTGACCCAAATTGCCAGCGCCGACGATGACAACTGGCCATTCATGGTCAATCCCAAGTTCTCGTTGAATCTGAAAAATCAAGAAGGAAACTTCGTACCCAACCCCACGAGTCCCATAACTGCCGAGGTAACTGAGATCTTTACGGACCTTGGCAGCGTTAATCCCACCCATTTCGGCGATTTTTTCCGAAGACACTCCAGCCACCCCAGATTCTGTTAACTCCAGCAGAATCCGCAGATACATCGGAAGCCGAGAAATCGTGGCTTCTGCGATTTTACGACGGGAGCGATTTGCCATGAAAAAAAGTTACGCCTGATCGTCCGTCAGCGAGAAGTCCCACAGCGTGACACAGACCCGCGCCAATGGTCATCGGTCACCGCAGGTACTTGGCCGTCGTGGCTCTAGCCTCGCATCGTGACGTTGAACGCCGCCCTCGCTGCCGCTGCCACTCTCGTAGCGCTGGCTTTCAGCATCTCGACTTTTGATCGCTGGTTGCAACGTCGCCGTCCTCACGATGGAGCGTGGAGTTTTTCATTGCTCTTGTTTGCTGTGGGATCACTGGCCTTATGGTGGGCCGAGGCACGCGGTTGGAGCCTGTCTTCATTTCGAGTTTTCTTTTTAGCAGGAGCCATACTCAATGTGCCGTGGCTGGCGCTTGGAACGGTCTATCTCTTGTTCGGAACAAAAGTCGGCAAGATCGTCAAGACCTGGCTGATTGGATTATCTGGTGCTGCCGTGGGAGTGATGCTGGTAGCTCCCACCAAACGCGATCAATTGATCAGTACCGATGTCGGTGGCGGCGCATTGCCACAGGGAAGTGAAATTTTTGGTGTCGCTCCGCGAGTCTTCGCCGCAGTTGGCTCAGGCGTAGCCGCAACATTGATTATCGGTGGCGCCTTGTGGTCAATCGTCAGAGTGATACGAGGTCGCGTCCCTGCTGTTGGGCAAGCACAACGGCAGATCACGAATACACGTCGTCACGTGACCAGCAATACTTTGATCGCTGCGGGGACAATCATTCTTTCAGCGAGTGGCACTTTGGCTGGTCGCCTCGGTGAGGATCGCGCTTTCGCAATCACCTTATTACTCGGCATCGTTGTGCTCTTCGCCGGCTTTCTAGTCTCCGCAGCAAGGGCAGATGGATCGTGGCGAAAATTAGTGGACTTACAAACGCAAGAGGGATAAAACCCCAGCCAAAAGAATCCCTGCGAGTAAAAGAACTGTGGTCAAAGTTGTTGCTGGTCGCATGCGTTTATCCTAGTTGTCGAAAAGCTACTTATTCCTCAACGAAATCGGGGTTGATGCCCCTGGCTCCGTTGCACCAGGCTGCAATGAAACCTGCTCACCTTCGCCCAAAGATAACTCTTTCGCTGCTGATGAACGATCAATGGCGAGACACAACAGACCTGACGAATCAATCACCAATCCAGTTGCACCTTGGCCGAGATCAGCAAAGGATGTTGAAATTGCGAAATTGCGAATATTCTCACCGAAGCCCACGCGGACACGATCAACTTTGGTATTCCACGCTGTTTCTAAATCATCAAGGCTGACATTTAACTGACAATTGCCGAAACGGTCAACCCAAATAACTTCACACTCAAGTGTGCCATTCTCATCACGTGGAATCGGCACGATACCTGGCAACAATGCAGCGGGGTCAACTTGCGTTCCAACCTCGTATAAATCAATACCGTTGCACAACATGGCGGCGATCGGCGCAAAAACATCACGCGCTGCGAACGTTGATCCGGGAGCAACAAGATGATGTTCTTCTTTGTCAAGAATGACAGCGCGCTCAGCACCACCAACTAAAGCCACCCCAGGTGCTAATAAACCGTTATCAGGACCGAGAAAAATTCCAGCACCACCGGCAACCTCGACAGCCACTAAACGACGTCGTGTTCCCGCGCCTGGATCTACCGCAGCAATCACAATGCCTTGCGTCAGATACGGAACAGCGCGCGCTAGCGACAACGAAGCGCTGCGAACATCAAACGGAGAAATGCCATGCGTGAGATCAATCACAACGACTTGCGGAGCCGACTCACGGAGTACTGCTTTGACGACGCCCACATGTTCTGACTCATAACCAAAGTCAGAAATGAATGACACGGTCTCATAGGTACGACTCACGCTTCACAGTGTGGCAGTGAAATTGACTCAAGTCACCAAACAACAACAGACCCGAGAAATGCGACGGGGCTGGTACCAACCCCCCGCTGGCACCAGCCCTATCGGCGCTGCCCTTGCGGGCGCGTCCCTAGCCAACCTTCAGCTAGCGGTCATGTGACCTGTGACATACCCTAGGCACAGGCGCACCAACTTTGAAAGTGAAAAAGTGAAATTTATTATCTGCCCGAAAACGGGGTAAAACACACTAAAAGTGCGTTACTGACCACCGAGTTGGCGACTTCGCTCTGTGGCGGCGCGAACAGCCTCAGCAAAAGCAGTCCGAATGGCTTGTGCCTCAAGGAGTGCAATCCCCGCCGCGGTTGTACCCCCAGGTGACGTCACACTGGCACGTAAATCCTTGGGATCCTGCCCCTGAGCCAGCAAAGCCGCAGATCCGACGAACAATTGACGAATCAATACATCAACGGTGTCACGCGGCAAACCTTCAGCGACCCCAGCATCCATCAAAGCCTCAGCCACCAAGAAGAGATATGCGGGACCACTGCCGACGAGTCCGGTCACAGCATCTAATTGCGCCTCAGGCACAGTGACGACGATGCCCACCGACCCTAAAACTGCTCGTGCCCACTCCAAATCGGCCTGGGTGGTATGTGTGCCGCCGGCAATTCCTGAAGCCCCCTGTCCCACAAGGGCAGGCGTGTTGGGCATCGCTCGGACAACTGCCACTCCAGCACCACACGCCGACTCAAGGGTTTTCAATGTGACTCCAGCAGCAATCGACAAAACCCTTATTGCTCCAGCCCCAACGCACGCCTGAGCGGCGGCTGGCACATCTGGGGGTTTCACGGCGATGACGGCTGAACCACATGGTCCGATCGTGGCCGAAATTGTGACACCTGGGAAAAGATGCGCCAAATGTTGGCGACGAGCCTCAAGGACCTCAACGATGATCAGATCGTTAGTGGTGATGAAGCCTGATGACAACAAACCGCCAGCCAGTGCCGCTCCCATATTTCCGCCACCGACGATGGCCAAAATTGCCGAATCAGAAGTACCCATACTGTCACGCTAACGCTGTGGAGGCCTCGCCGATGCGACTTCCCAATCACAGTCGGCAAGACCACTGCACTGTGGGTCTCGTTCGCCGACAAAGGGCGAGAGATTTAACTAGTTCGCAAAGCGTGAGGCAAAGCCGATAGCCAGCAGTGGTCGAAAACACTGCTCAACATAGGCATATAGCGAACCAACAACACGGTCCACTTCGGACTCCACCAATCCAATCACTGGCAACTCGCCACGGAGGTACACAGCGTCTTCAAGTCCCACTGAAAAATGGGCTCCGATCAATTTGTCATTGCGACGTAATAAGTTCTCATTGAATTCAGCGATGTTCTCTTCGGGAGCGGGAAGAACATACGTTTCATAACGCAATGTACGCTGCCCGAGAGTCAGCCACACGGTGATGTAGTCCTTGGTCTCACCCTTCATGCGTACATACCAACGGGAGCGATATACAGGATCAGGATCTCCATGATCAATGGCCAAGATTGTTTCATTGACAGATTTTAGTTTCGCTAACCATTCATCAATTTGGCGTTCAAAGATCGCCAAAGAACCGTCATCAAAGAGATCACTCACGAGCAGTTCACGAGTGAGCGAGAGGTGATATCTGTGTACACCCGACGTAAACGTGCTGCGGCAAAACTCCATGTATAACGGCGACCGCGGTCAGCCGCCGCAATGCCCATCGCGGTGGCGAGAGCAGGATGATCAAGGATTTCTGCAGTGTATTTAGCGAAAACTTCAGGATCACGATCAGCAACGAGATAGCCAGTGCGGCCGTGATCAACAAGCGATAACAAACCACCGACAGCGTTGGCAATGACAGGAGTGCCACATGCAGCGGCTTCAAGGGCCACAAGCCCAAAACTTTCTGAACGACTCGGGACCCAAACAGCGTCGGCGGCGCGGTAATACGTTGACAACATGTGGTGCGCTTGCGCTTCAATGAAGTGCACCTGGCGAGTCAAACCTAATTCAGCGATCAGTGCTTGGACGCGAAGCACTTCTGTGTCGCCGTGCGAACCACTCGCTCCACCAACGACGTATAACTGCGCATCGCGACGACCAAGAGCAGCTAAAGCGCGAACGGCGACATCAACTCCCTTGAGGGGCTGAATACGTCCGACGAATAACAACACTGGTCCGTCACCCATTGCGAGTGCCGCACGAGCACCGCGCTTATCGCCAGGTGTGAAGAAGGCATGTTCAACACCTGGCGCAACGATTTCTAAAACACCTGGCGGGTTGCCATACAGACGACGAAACTGATCTTCTTCTTCATCGCAACTCACACAAATCGCATCAGCACAACCAATGATTTGGGCTTCGGCTCTTTCACGACGTTCAGTTTCGGGATCACCACCTTCGGCTTTGACTCGAGCCAAGGTATGAAAAGTCGTCACCAGTGGGACATCTAATTCGTGTTTGAGCGCGTGCCCAGATAAGCCTGATAACCAATAATTTGCATGCACAACATCAACTGGGTGATTTCTGCGAATGTCGTCGAGTACCAAATCGGTGAACGTCGGAACAAGAGACTCAAGTTCTTCTTTGGGTAAAGCGAATTGACCAGCAGGAATATGAATCACTCGATGATTAGGCTCAACCAAGATTTCTCGGGGCAAACCAACGCGCCACTCACGGGTATACGTGGTGACTTCAACGCCGGCGTGGGCCAGACCCGCAACGAGTTCGCGGACGTACACATTCATCCCGCCCGAATCCCCAACCCCTGGCTGAGCCAAAGGCGAGGTGTGCAAAGAGAGCATGGCTACGCGCGTCATCAACTTTGGAAACTATCGCTGATCTTTAACCTTTGACTGAACGAGCCTTCAAGAACTGCGTCAGTTTTGTAACAAAGTGTCCACGGAGGCATCTCCATCGCGGTAGCGACGCACCAATTCCGCCGTTAAAGCGTCAATTCGATTAAATAACTGGCGGCGCAACTCAGACTGCGCCGACTCAAAAACCTGTATCCCATTTTCCAATGAGGTCAGACCCAAGTCATCAAGGTCAGCCATATTGTCAAAGCCCAAACTGTCGCACAACACATCAAATTCAGCCAGCAAGGGATGATCGGCACTGACCTCGGTGTCACGCGGTGGACGCGCTGAACCAGTACTGGGTGCAGGGCCCACTCCAGAACGCACGATCTCAGCAACTGAGACAGATCCACCTCCATCCGCCCTGTGACGCTTCACGGCAGTCACTAAATCAAGACGACCTTGGGCTAGCCGACGAACGAACGAGACAGCATCTTCTTGCTGGCGCAAGGCATCGCGCTCGGCGCGGAGATCTGGCAGGGACAACGAGGCTGGATCGCCTGATGGATTCGCTGTCTGATTCATGAACTTCCTCCAGAGACGGGTGGCAGTACCGCTACCTCATCATTGTCGCCCACGGCTGTCAAACCAGGTACCGATTCTCCGTTTAACCAAATTCGACACGTCGGCACTAAGTCAGCAAAGGACTGTCCATAGCGTTGGACAGCGCCGGCGATGACCTCGTCAACCGTTGACCCTGCCACAGTATCGCTTGATGTGCCGGCCACTTCACGGGCTCGGGCGAATAGACGCAGAGTTGCCACTCGTCAGAGCGTACCCGCACTACCCTCATTGGTCGTGCCTCAACAAGTTGCGATGACGAATACCCGTGTACTTGTACTGCGACATGGACAGAGTGAATGGAACGCTCTCGGGCGTTGGCAAGGCCAAGCAAATCCGCCCCTCACGATCCTTGGAATCCAGCAAGCCGCCGACGCCGCAGGCTTACTCGGCACGCAATGTCCTCCCTTTGATCTCGTGATCACTAGCAACCTTGAGCGAGCACACCTCACAGGCCAAACAATCGCCCAGATACTCGGTGTACCAACAGTGCATGTTGATAACAGGTGGCAAGAAAATGATGCTGGTGAATGGCAGGGTCTGACCCCTGACGAGATTCACGTGCAGTGGCCTGGCTACCTCGAAAGTGGACGTCGCCCGCCGCATTTTGAAACCGAAGAATCGACCAACCAGCGCGTCAGCGCTGCGCTTCATGCGATCGCCGAAGAAAATCGTGGCAAGTGCATCTTGGTGATTTCTCACGGCGGAGTGCTGCGATTATTGCGTGCCCATCTCGGCGGGCTGGATCAACGCTTCCCCAACTTGTCGGGATCATGGTTTGAGCACAATGAATCCAGCGGATGGCACCTCGGCTCATTGCTCTATCCGCTTCAACTCATCGCCGATGATCTGCGCGACAACGGCGCCGTTGAATGAGCACTCAGCGGCGACTCGTTGATCGCTTTCTTGACGATTCCTATTCCCTAGAGACTCGTCGTCACGTCGGCACTTTGACCATTGCCCGAATGACTACGAATGGTTGCTTTCGCTTCGCTCCTCCATTTTTAGCGAGTATTTCAAACGACTTCAATATCAGTTTGTCGCGTCTTGGTTTAGCCCTGATGTTCACCGAGATCACAATGGCCATTGCTCCCATTCTTGGCTCGTATGTAGACCGCGTCCATCGTCGCGCTGCCATGGCAGGTGGTCTGATCGGACTTTCAGGAGCAACCGCTTTAGCAGCCGCGAGTCCATCGCTGTGGGTCTTCATGATCGGCATCTTGCTACTCGGCATCTGCAAATTTATTTTTGATATGGGACTCACTGCTTGGGTGAATGACCATGTGGACTACGAACGACGTGGCCGGGTCATCGGTCTCACCGAAACATCATGGGCACTTGGTTTACTCATCGGCGTCACATTGATGGGCCTTGTGGCCTCGGCTACATCGTGGCGTTGGGGGTACGCCGCCGGCGCGCTCAGTGTGGCGCTCATGGCGGTGGTGGTCGCCACGCGTCTTGATGGACATGATGTCGTAGGTTCTCAACGCATTCAACAAACGCAAAAATATCCGATGCCTGCGCGGGGCTTTTGGATTGTTGGGGCGATGTTTTTTCTGATGGCTGCAAGTCAAACAATGTTCGTCACCTTCGGTTCTTGGCTTGACGACGAATTTGGTTTCACTGAAGCAGCAATAACTGCAGTCGCCTTTGGACTTGGGGCTTTCGAACTTTTTGCATCAATCACCAGTGCTCGTCGCACTGACCTCTGGGGTAAAGAACGTAGCGCAATGTTGGGCGCAGGACTCATTGTCCCAGCGGGTTTGTTTCTCACGGTCGGACATAACCAGCTGATTTCTGGGCTGATTTTGTTGGGCGTTTACTTGCTCGGATTCGAATTTGCGATTGTCAGTTTGTTGCCCCTCGGAGCAAATCTAATCACCCATTCGCCCGCTCGCGGTCTGGGTATCGTGCTCGCTGGTGGCGCTTTAGGTAGGGCCAGCATGTCTGTTATTGCCACCGCCACGTATGACTCATTCGGTATCAATGTTCCGGCGTTCATTGGCGCCTGCTCGGCCTTATGCACAATCTTGTGCATGATGGCTTACAGCCGAACAACCAAAATGTCGGTTTTTTAGCCGCGATAACCATTCGTAATGGGAAGCCGGCGATCTTTACCGAATGCCTTTTCAGAAACGCGCACCCCAGGTGCGCCCTGACGCCGTTTGTATTCACTGAGATCAACGAGACGCGCTATGCGTCGCACGATGTCTTCAGGGTGACCCAACTCAATGATCTCTGCAGCTGTGCGATCTTGCTCAACATACAAATCCAGGATCGGATCAAGAATGTCATAGGGCGGCAGGCTTTGATCATCACGCTGATCGGGACGCAATTCTGCGGACGGTGGTTTTGTGAGCACCGACACGGGAATAATCTCGCGACCTGCTCGTTCATTGACATAGCGACTTAAACCAAAGACGT
>SYDZ01000039.1 GCA_005801025.1 Actinomycetota bacterium | reverse complement strand
TAGTAGCCCTGAAAGATGCCATGGTGCAGAACCATCCAATGATTTGCCTCACTGACAATGGGCTTGACGATGCCCGCTGCGATCGAGGGATGATTCTGCGGTGAAAGAGTGTCGCCGATGTCATGGATCAAGGCGCATGCGACATACTCGTTATCTTCACCGCTGCGCATTGCACGCGTCGCGGTCTGCAAGCAATGCTCAAGGCGGGAGACTGGAAAGCCACCCATATCGTTTGCCAAATGACGTAACTGTTCGAGAATGCGATCAGGCACCATGGACTGAGTGTGTTTAATGCCCAGCATGATCGTGTCCCAATCATTTTTTGTGGATTCAGCGAAACTTGTGAAAGTTGCTTTCGGTGTGGAAACTTCATTGATCGTCATGACAATCCTCCGTTGTCTTCACCCTAGCAAATTGTTCGGGAAAATTGTTCGGTCGTGCCCGTTCATTACCACAAATCAGAGTTAACCATTATTTGGTCGGCGTTTTTCTTAAGTTTTGTTGGGCATTTCAATCGCCATTGCAGTGACTCACGCATTGAGCGTCGGTTGAGGTTCGGTTGTTGGCGACGATCATATTGATCACCGACCATGATTCCTTTGGAACAGGGGTCGGTTCAACCTTGGGAATGGTCGCTGCTGACGCTTTGGCAAATCCCGTTGGCTACGGCATGGGTTCGCGATTGCCAGAAAAAGCAATTCGTTACGGCGCCTCAATTCTTTTGTGATTTTCGGGATCTTGTTGATCCTGCAGGGCATATAAGCACCCGCCAAAATCTAATTAGCCGAGTAAGTCTTCGGCGGCTTGGCGGACCTGCCAGTCTCGATCTTCAAGCGCCTTGTGCAATGTGATTTTTACTTCGGGTGTGTCAAAGGGAGCTAAAGCGAGTACTGCTCGACGCCGAATTGCAGGCTTATCACTGCAAGCCGCAATGATTGCGTCAAGACCCAACTCATTCCCGATCGCGCCGAGAGCAGCCACTGATGCTTCTCGTACAAGGGGTTCGCTATGCGTAGTTGTGAGTTCAATAAGTTTGTCTAGAACTGCTTGTGTGACGACCTCATGTTCGCCGCTTGACCACGCAGCCATCTCCACGACAAGGGGTTCGTTATCGCTCAGTAGGGGCAGTAAATCGAAACTTAAAAATTTTGCTCCCAGTTCGGCGACCCTGCGTCGTACTCGTACATCAATGTCAGTGGTGAAGACTCCAAGTGTTGCCGCGGTGAGAACTCCCAAGCGATCCAAAGCACCGAGTGCAGATTCGCGAACGGATGGCTGTTCATCGGTGAGACCTATTTCCACCAAGGCGCGGTCTCCTGAGTGACCAGCGACCACGACCGCTTGTCGGCGTTCAGCAACTTGTGGACTATCAGAGGCGCTCATAGTCGAGAAACGAAGTTGGTGACGACGTAAGCAACGGACATGGAGATCACCAGAGCGGCGATGATGCCGCTCACGAGCGCGATCCCACCGAGACCTGTGGCGTTAAGTACTTTCCGAGCGATGGTCTTTTTGATTTCAGGTCTCGGTGTATTCATGGGGTGAGTTTCGTCAAGGAAGCCACCATCCGTTGCGGGGTGAGTTGGATCGATGAGAGTATCCTGGGGCGATGGAGTGTTTGTTTCTCGGGCAGGTTTGCGCCGTCCAACGGCGAATAGAGCCAAGATAGCTAAACCAGCAACGAAGGCCAAACGGGTGGAGATTTCAGTGAGTGACACGCAAGTAGATAAGGTACTCGCCGCTCGGGTGGTTGCGCCGTCGTTACGCGCTCAGAGTATGGCGATTCCACTGGCAACTATTGCGTTTTTGTTGATCGGGATCGTATTAGGGGCGATGTTGTGGCCTATCCAACGCTATGAGACAGCGCCGGGCACCGCCGACCTGGTGGGAGATCTTCTCTTTATCGCTGACGACGAAGTGGCGATCTATGTACCGAAGACTGGCGTTCGCTTTGTGACCGCCATGGGTTCAGAACTTACCGCTCTGCAGAGTTTTATGGGTTGGGTCGACCCAGTCGTCAATGTGTTGACGTGTGAGGAACGGTTTGGGGACTGCGATCCTGCGGCGAGTCGTGAAATTCAGTTGGGTGCGATGGCAAATGCGAAGGAGATCGCTGCTTATGTGGCCCTGTCTTACTTAGGTTTTGATGCAACTTTTACGGAGGGGTCGGCCCAGGTGGCGGGTTTTGATCCGACGTTGTGCCCCACTGACAGCCCGAAGAAACGGGCTTGCAAAGTTTTGCAGGTCGGCGATGTCATCGAGTCAATTGATCTTGGTGATGGTCCGATCGCCATTGACGTTGTCTCAAAATTGACGACAGCGTTGGTCGACGCGGTGCCCGGTGATATCGCGACACTCACTATCTTGTCGCTGACCTCGGACGGTGGGACAAAGAGCCACGATGTTGACGTTGAATTAGTTGCTAGTCCTGATGATGAGACGCGAACTTTGATCGGATTCACTGCTCGGGATACCAGAACGGTAGATCTCCCATTCGTCGTCGACTTTGATACGGCGGCCATCGGGGGGCCATCGGCTGGGCTCTCGTTCGCCTTATCGCTGATTGACAATCTGACGGAGGGCGAGATGACACCACCGCAAGGTGTCGCCGTCACAGGGACAATTCAAGAAGACGGCAGCGTCGGCGCAATCGGGGCTTTGGTACAAAAATCGGTCGCTGTACAGAAATCCGGAGCCAAAATTTTCTTAGTGCCCACGGAGCAGGGAGTTGACGAGATCGCTGCTGCTCAGGCGACCGTGGGTTCGGCGGTGGAGATAGTGCCGGTGGCGACTTTATCTGAGGCACTTGCGGCGCTACTCAAACGTGGCGGTCAACGAGTCGTCGCACCCACCCGCTGACCTCTGCTCAGACACTGTTTTCGCGTCAAAGACCTGATTGCCACCCTTTAACCCCTGATTTTTCCTATTCTTTGTGCGATGGCTATCTCATTTTCTCGTCCTGATCCCTCTTCTCCGACCGCTGTCGCTGGGGCGACCTTTCCTTCGTCGCGTCGCGGCTTTGACCAAAATGAGGTTCGTGACTTCTTACGAATGGTTGCTGCTGAACTTTCTCGTCTGACGGAACGCACCATTTTTCTTGAGGGGGAATTGCTCAATGCCCAGCGTGTGGGGTCCGGAGCACCCGTTGAACTGAATGAAGAGACCGTCGCTGCCCTGCTCGGTGAAGAAACCGCGCGCATTGTCCAGGCCGCCCGCGAGGCCGCCACAAAGATCAAGATTCGCTCCGAGGAGACAGCCACGCGTTTGGTGCGTGAAGCCACAGATGAAGCAACCCGCTTACGTGAGGACGCTGAACTCGAGAGTGCGCGCCGTCGCCAAGACGCTGCTTCTGACGCTGATACAGAGATTTTGACGGCAAAACAGCAGGGTCGTGACATGGTCAATGAAGCCCGCGCCTATCGTGAGCGAGTACTGGCTGATGTGGCGCGTCGTCGTGAAATGGCGCGCGAGCAATTGGAAGACCTATTCCACGGACGCGAGCGTTTGATCCAGGCTTTTGATCGTGCGCGCTTGGCTAGTGAAGATGTGTTGCGCGAATTGGATGACGCCGGCGATGAGCCCATTGAGTTTGTCAATTTGGCTCCAACTACCGGTCCAATTCCAGTCATCGTTCAAGCTGATCAAGTTGTGACCCAAGAGGCAATCCGTTCGGATATTTCATCAGCGCCAGCTTTCGCTCCGTACGATCAAGATGAGGATACCATTGTGGAGCAAACTGCCTCAGAAGTTGTTGTTGAGGCGATTGTGTATGACAAAAATCTTGCTGATGAGGAGATTGTCCTTGAAGAAACCGTTGTGCAGGAGTCGATCTCTAATGTGGTTTCATTATTCTCGCGTCATGAAACATCAATAGATATTGGTGATAGTGACAGCGGTGTAGGCGCGCAAGAGCCAACTACCTATTTGCATGTTGCCCCCACTCCGAAGGCAGCCGATGTGGTAGCTGATGACATTTTCGCTAAACTGCGACGTTCAAGTGCTGATGTTGTTGCCAAAGAAGTAGCCACAACTGAGGCTAAGAAATCTCAACCTGCGAAGAAAAAGCAGATTGTTGTGACCACGACCGAGACAATTGTTGAGCGTGCAGCCAAAGTGCCTGTGAAAACTCCAATTGAAGATGCCGTTGAAGTTTCAGAGGCAATCACGACTCCTTTTGAGGCTCGTGATGAGGTTTTAGTCCCGATCATCGTGGCCATGGGGCGCAAGATCAAGCGAGTACTTGCAGATGAGCAAAATGAAATTCTAGATATCTTGCGCGGCAAGCCTGTTGTCAAAACCTTGGATGCGATAGTGGGACCAAAGTCTGATCATTCGGCGCGAATCACTGCAGCTCTTGAAGCCTCGGTGAAGTCCGCTGCCTTTGAAGGAGCAAAATCACTATCAAGTGGATCTGACAAGGAACTGCACAAGATCGTGGCCTCTCAGTCCGCCACCATTGATGAGTTCATCGTCTCAACGATTGTCACCCCTTTGCGCGAGCGCTTGAGTCGCAGTATTTCTCAGGCCGCTGGTGATAATGCAGAATTGACAGCCTTGGTGCGCGTTGTGTACCGAGAGTGGAAGAACAAGCATGTCGATGAGCATGTGGATGATATTGCTCAGACTGCCTATGGGCGCGGTGCGTTTGCTGCATTGGTTCCTGGCTCGAAAGCCTGCTGGAAAGTTGATCCGACTGGGCCAGCCTGTGCTGACGCTGAAGACAACTCTTTGGCCGGTTTTGTCACTGTCGGTGAGGCGTTCCCCACAGGTCACACCCATGCACCTGCTCACGCCGGTTGCCGTTGTGCACTTGTTCCGCAGCAGAACTAGTCTCGTGGCGTGAGACCATCTTCAGATTTGCCACGTAGCCCGCGTCGTCGTTCCAACAGCAATCGCCCTGCATGGGCCTCTAAGGGCCGCATCGCACTTTTTGCCGTAGCGGCTTTGATTTTGTTTTTGTTTTTATCAGCCCGCACTTTGGCGAACTTTTATGTTGATTTATTGTGGTTCCGCTCTGTTGATCATGCTTCCGTTTTTTGGACGGGGATCAAGACCAAAGTGCTTCTTGGGGGAGTGTTCAGCGTCGGCTTCGCCATCGTTTCCTTCATCAGTCTCACCCTCGCAGAGCGTTTGTCCTCTAGCGAACTTCCTCTTGGTCCAGAACGTGAAGTAGTTGAACGTTTTCGTCTGATCGTCGGTAGTCGCACCCGTCTCCTGCGAATTATCATCTCAGCTCTTTTTGGATTAATCATTGGGCTTCCTGCAATTGCGCAGTGGCAAGACTGGTTGCTCTTTAGAAACTCGCAATCGTTTGATATCAAGGATCCACAATTCGGCGTGGATATCGGTTTTTATGTTTTCCGACTTCCATTTTTGACTTTCGTTGTCGACTGGGCTTTCGCCGCTCTCGTTGCGGTGACCCTGATGACTGCAGTCATGCACTTCCTGAATGGTTCGATTCGACTTCAGACAACTAGTGAACGAATTGCTCGAGGTGCACGGATTCATTTGAGTGTTCTTTTTGCCATTCTGGCGGCAATTAAGGCAGCCGATTATTGGTTGCAGAGATTTGAACTGACGGTGTCGGGTCGCGGTGTGGTGCAAGGCGCGACGTACACCGATGTCAAGGCCCAGTTACCCGTCATCAACCTATTGATTATGGTCAGCCTGTTGGTGGCAGGATTGTTCTTGGCGGGGATTAAGTGGGGTGGTTGGCGTTTGCCGTTGCTCTCAATGGCCCTGTGGGCGGTTGTGGCAATCGTTGCAGGTGCCATTTATCCAGCGGTCATCCAACGTTTCGTGGTGCAACCAAACGTCACGACCCGTGAACGGCCTTATATTGGCAGAAACATCATTGCTACTCAAGCAGCGATGGGGATTGACAAAGTTGCTGTTGTTGATTTGCCGGTAGGAGAAGTGACTGATGCCGAAGTAGCGCAGGATCCGACGCCGTTGTCGGATACGCGACTATTGGATGTCTCTGAAATGAGAGATCGCTACTCGTTAGACCAGGGACTGTTTGCCTTCTATGCGATCAATGAT
>SYDZ01000007.1 GCA_005801025.1 Actinomycetota bacterium | reverse complement strand
CTTCAAACTTGCCAGCCAATAATCCAGTATCTCATTTCATTAAAGCTCAGCAACAGAAAGATCTTTTGAGATTCATCGTCTGCGGAAGTGTTGATGATGGCAAGAGCTCAATGATTGGTAGGCTTTTATATGACTCCAAGCAAATCTTTGATGATCAACTTGCGTCATTGGCCAATGATTCTCTACAGCATGGCACTCAGGGTGAGGCAATTGATTTTGCGTTGTTGACTGATGGTCTTCAAGCCGAGCGCGAGCAGGGCATAACAATTGACGTTGCTTATCGCTTCTTCGCCACCGACAAGCGGGCTTTCATCGTCGCTGACGCGCCAGGTCACGAGCAATACACCCGCAACATGGTGACGGGCGCCTCCACAGCGGAGATGGCTGTCGTGCTCATTGATGCTCGCAAGGGTGTTCTGACGCAAACTCGTCGGCATTCTCTGTTAGTGGATCTACTGGGCATTAAAAACATCATTGTCGCAATCAATAAAATTGACTTAATTGACTACAGCCAGGAAGTTTTTGATGCGATTTCTCAGCAGTATCTAGAGTTTGCAAAATCATTGCATTTTGAGAACATTCATTTTGTTCCCATTTGTGCATTGACGGGTGAGAACCTGACATTGCCTTCAACGAATACGCCGTGGTATTGTGGTCCGCGTCTGATTGAGATCGCTGAGACAGTTGCTGTTGGTACTCAAGATCTTTCTGGTGCATTTCGTATGTCTGTACAAAGCGTGAGTCGGCCGAATTCAGATTTTCGCGGTTACATGGGGACAATTGCTAGTGGTGAGATCAGTGTTGGGGACCCAATACGGGTCAATCCCAGTGGAATGGAAACTCGCGTCAAAGGCTTTGCCGATTTTGATGGACCACGCGACTCAGCAATCGCAGGTGAAAGTGTTTGTCTTGTTCTTGAGCACGAGATTGACATCAGTCGCGGCGATCTTTTGTCAAGCATCATCGATCCGGCCTTGGTTTCAGATCATGTCGAGGTACATCTAGTTTGGTTGGCTGAAGAAGCCATGATTCCTCAGCGCTCCTACCTTCTTAAGATTGGCAGCAAAGAGGTTCGGGCACATATTGATCGTTTGAAGTATCGAATTGATATCAACAGCAACGAGCACGTCTCAGCCGTCACTCTTGGTCTTAATGACATCGGTATTTGCAATATTTCTACGGTGACCCCGATTGGTCTTGATCCCTATGACCTGAACCGAAGTACTGGCGCATTCGTTCTGATTGATCGCATCACGAACCGTACTGTCGGTGCTGGCATGATTCGTCACAGTTTGCGCCGTTCCGAAAATGTGCAATGGCAGGAACTGACGGTAGGTCGCGAACAACGCGAATTAATGAATGAGCAAAAAGGCTTTGTGGTGTGGCTCACGGGATTATCGGGCAGCGGTAAGAGTACGCTCGCCAATGCCCTTGAAGTCATGTTGCATCAACGCAAAATTCGAACCTTCGTTCTTGATGGTGACAATGTGCGACATGGTCTCAATGCCGATTTGGGCTTCACGGAGACCGATCGCGCAGAAAACATTCGGCGCGTTGCGGAAGTTGCGAAACTCTTTGTGGATGCTGGCATGGTGACCATCGTTTCGTTCATCTCACCCTTTGAGGCCGAACGTTCACTTGCCCGAGAAATCATCGGGGAGAGTGATTTTTTTGAGGTGTTTGTGGATGCTCCGATGGTCGTTGTGGAGAAACGTGATACCAAGGGCTTGTATGCCAAGGCGCGAGCAGGACTGTTGCCCAACTTCACTGGTGTGGACTCACCCTATGAAATTCCGACTAACCCTAATCTGCGCGTTGAATCATCGGTATTAAGCGTCGTTGAATGTATTGATCAAATTGTCGCAGAACTAGTACGCAACAGTTTTCTTTAGTTCTGACAGCCCAGACTTAAATTTGTTGAGCAACTCGGCGGCCTTCAAGAACGGCTTCAAGGATTGTTCGTGGAGCGACACAATCTCCCGCCTGTAGAGCGCCATTCATGGGGTCGGTAGGAAGGCGAAAGCCTGCATCCACAACAGCAGCACAAAGAATCTCGTCAACCACGCCAGAGAAACGATCTTGGACGCGAACCACGAATTCCTCTCTTCGCCGTTCAACACCGCGAACTACGCAGCGCCGCTGAATAGTGACACCGTTTTGGGCTAATCGAACATTGGCAGGCGCCAAGTCTCCGGTGCGTGCCAATTCATTGCCAGCGATGTTGTCAGGCGTGAACAAAATCGCACGTGCACCAAGTTCTTCGGCAAGAGCCACACCGATAGGGCCACCAATGGGGTCAAGAATAGCGACGGTGCCGATATCGGGTAGGACAACTGATCCGCCTCGAACATCGGCAATATCAATGACAGAAGTAGGTGAATCAACTTCATATTCGGGATTGCCGCGTTGACTACCAGTGGTCTGTATCACGACATCGTGTTCGCTGGATTCACCAGGTGAGAACTCGGCACTTGTTTGGATAGTGACACCGAGTCGTAAGGTCTCAGATTCAAGCCAGTTGACTAAAGAAGATCCCGGTCCAGCAATGGCACTGAGACCACCCACCTTTTCTCGTTTTTCAATGAGGTGTACTGAGTGCCCGCGTAATGCAGCGACGCGAGCCGCTTCGAGACCTGCGACTCCTGCGCCGACGATGAGGACCTTGCGTGACTGATGGGCTTTGACATACCAATCTGGATCATGTGATTCGTGACCTGCTGACGGTTCGCCAACACAAGTGACAATCGGATTTCGCGCATCGCGGACTTGGCAGGTCTGATTACAGCGAATGCAGGGACGTATTTGAGCTACAACATCTTGTGAACTTTTCAGTGCTACATCGGGATCGGCGATTTGGGCGCGCGTCATTTCGACGCCGTTGCAGATTCCATCATTGAGAGCCCATTCGGCCTGGGCGACGTCCACGACTGAACCTTGCAAAAATACGGCAGTGGTCCTTGGAGCGGCCGTGCGTACTGAGCGACAGAGTTCATTATTGAAAGCGGGAGGTTCATGAAAATCAGGGCGCGTCTTTTCAACGGAAAAAATTGATCCACGTACGACAACTAAGTAGTCAATTCCTAAAGCACACAATTCAGTAGCGATCTGTGGCGCCATCTCGGGAGTGATTCCTGCCCATGGAGCGAGTTCATCGCATGACAAACGTAAACCAATGATCGCATCGGGGCGCACTGTGTGTGCCGCAGAGCGCACCGCGGCAATGACCTTTTGGGCGAACAGTAACCGGTTGCCATATTCATCGCCACGCTGATTAGTCAGTCCCGACAAAAACTGGCGAACCAAACTGTGCTGCCCTGCATTGATCTCAACACCATCACAACCAGAACCAATTGCGAGGCGAGCGGCTTCGGCAAAGCCTTCAATCACTGCGTTGATGTCACGGGTTTCCATCCACTTAGGGACCTCGCGTGAATTCACTTCGGGCACTCGTGATGGAGCCCACAAGGGCAACTGTGAATACGCCGAGGAGCCCTGTCCGCCGGCATGGTCAAGTGAAGCAATAACCAATGAACCATGGGCGTGACAAACCTCGGAGATCGCCGCCCATCCGGCAGCGCATTGAGTAGCCAGGGGAGCCCGCTCGTATGGCCAATCACTGTCGTGAACGCTGGCACCTTCGACAACAATGATTCCACAACCACCCCTGGCACGCCGCTCGTAATACGCCACATGTCGGGGTGACAAACCGCGAAGATCATCACCCAGGTTGGTGGCATGGGGACCGAACATTAAGGAATTTTTTGAGGAGTGTGTGCCGATGGTAATCGGCTGTAAAAGCAACATTATTGACAGTCTCGCCGATTTGCGGTCGAAGTGGGAAACCCTCATCAGAAAGGCTTAGGATAGGTAGGGTTGATCGTGATGGAACGTGGGCAAAAAGTGTGGTGGATCCGCTTGAGCCTGATGACTGGTGCGGGATTTTTGTTGCGCTTGGCTTTTGTTTTGACCGTCACGCGCCACGACCCGCCCCGTGGTGATCAGCTCTACTATTCGGCTCAGGCACTGACGAATGCGCAAGGACGGTGGTTCCAACAGCCGTTTGCGCGAGGGTTCCCTGCCGCCGATCATCCACCCCTGACCTCGCTGAT
>SYDZ01000038.1 GCA_005801025.1 Actinomycetota bacterium | reverse complement strand
GTAAGAGCGCACCAGCATGCCAGGTGACTGACATGGCTCGGCAAACCCCATTCGGAGCAAGGTCAAGCAGAGGAGACGGGCGGTCCGTCCATCCAGTCAACTGGAAACTCCTCGGGTAGACCGCATAGATGGATGGTTACCGGATCGGGGCACCCTGATTCACAGAATCCCGCTTACAGACTGACTCACCGTCACCTCAAGGTTTTATTGATCATCCTTGCGAGCAAGGGCTGCTGCCCGTACACGACCAAGCTCTTCGAGTTGCATTTTCTCCTTGATGTTCAACAACTTGGCATAGAACATCAGTCCTCGTGCCGTACCAGTGACGCGAACTGGAACGCGATCTCCTAGATCACCAGCAAATCCCTGAGGGATCTCCACCTTGTAGACCCCAGCATCGAAAAGATCACTCTCGTCAGCTGCCAAAGCAGCAGCCTCGTATCCCCCGCCACCAAAGACTTCGGCATCGACAAAAAAGGTAAACATGGTGACCGTTTCGTTACTCACGATTGCATCTTGCCACCTGCGTATTTCACTGTCTCGCTGGACTCACGAATCGCCGAACAGACGATTGGGGTTCTTGACGACTACGGTTACTAGCCATGAGCAAGATCACAACCGAATCCCTCCCTCAGGTCAGCCTCGCTGAAATCGACCTTTCATCGCCCGAGTTCTGGCTCAAAGACCGCCTCTTTCGCGAAGGTGCTTTCAAAACCCTGCGCGACGAATCCCCCTTTGCTTTTTTCAAAGAACTCGTTATTGAAGATTCCCCCTTTCCCACTGGACCTGGGTATCGGGCCATTACGCGGCACGACGACATCTGGCACATCAGCCGTAACCCACAGCTTTTCTGCAGCGGCAAAGGCTCCAACATCGGAGACCTGCCGATGGAGATGAACGAATTCGTCGGCTCCATGATCAACATGGACGACCCCAAACACTTCCGTTTACGCAGCATCGTCTCACGTGGATTCGCCCCGAAAGAGGTTGCCCGTATTGAAGACCAAGTGCGCTCACGTGCCGAGCGACTCGTCACCGAACTGATCGAGCGTTTTCCCAATAGCGAATGCGATTTCGTTGAAGAGGTTGCTGCAGCCTTACCACTCGGGATTATCTGCGACATGATGGGTATCCCCGAAGAGGATCACAAGCAAATTTTTCATTGGACCAATGTCATCTTGGGTGTCGGCGACCCTGAATTCGGCTCATCACTTGAAGACCTGATGAAGGTCGCTATCGAAATGTTCACCTACGCTCAAGCCCTTGGTGAAAGTCGAATTGCTCATCCACAAGATGACGTGACTTCGGCAATGATGAACGCCATCGTTGATGGTGAGCGACTCAGCGCACAAGAGTTCGGTTCTTTCTTCATCTTGTTAGTCGTGGCCGGTAACGAGACGACGCGTAATGCAATCAGTCACGGCATGAAATTGCTCACTGACCACCCAGCGCAGAAAGATTTGTGGTTCAACGATTTTGACGCCAATACGAAAACCGCTGTGGAAGAAATTGTGCGTTACGCAACACCAGTGATCCACTTCCGCCGTACGGTGACTGAAGATACTGAATTGTCAGGACAAAAACTTCTTGCCGGCGAGAAAGTCGTGATGTGGTACTGCTCAGGCAATCGTGACGAGCGCTCTTTCGCTGACCCTTTTGCCTTTGACATCACCCGTTCATCAAGCACAGCCCAGGTTGGCTTTGGCGCAGGTGGCCCACATTTCTGCCTCGGTGCAAATCTTGCCCGTCGCGAGATCTCCGTCATGTTTGATGAGATTCGTCGTCGCCTCCCAAAGATGCGTATCACCGGTGAGCCAGCCCTGCTACAGAGTTCATTCATCAACGGCATCAAACGCATGCCTTGCGCCTGGCACTAAGACGTTTTTTCTTGACCCATATCGCCACGCACATAATGACGGCGACAGAGAAGTTCATAGCGCACGACATCACCGAACAATGGTGTGGCGACATCATTAGTGTCACCCACAACGACGGTTTCACCTTCATAGACAACAACACCATTGATCACACGGGCGTTGTGTGTCGCTCGTGAACCACACCAACAGCGCGCTTCAACTTGCATTTCAACTCGCTCATCAGCGACTTCAAGCATGCGCTTTGTGCCCTCAAATAATAAGCCTTTAAAGTCAGTGATCAAGCCAAATGCATAGACATCGACTCCGAGATCGTCAACGATGCGCGCTAATTGATCGCATTGTTCAAGAGTATAAAACTGCACTTCATCACAGACAATAAAATCAAGCGGCATTCTTGTTTCGGCAAGAGCGAACAAATCGATGGACTGTGAAACCTCAACAGCGGGCGCCGAGACTCCGAGGCGACTCGTGACCTGAGTTCCATCGCGGTCAAGTTTGGTCAGTAGCAGACCTCTGCGATCTCTTACCGCCAAATTAAAATGAATTTGCAAAGCAAGGGTACTTTTGCCAGAACCCATCGTGCCGAAGCTGAAACGTAAAGTAGCCATGCCCTGAATGAACTTACTCGCTCAGAGGGACTGACAAACTAAGAGGAGGGAGTCGCCCCTGAAAGAATTTCTGGGACTCGAACATCGGCGACGACGGCATAGTGATCGCTACCCTGAATCCCATCAATCGGGTTGACCCCCGCAAGCCAAACCTTGGATGG